>PWJF01000466.1 GCA_003560935.1 Ignavibacteriales bacterium | reverse complement strand
GCCGATATTCTCGCCGACATCCACGTCTGCTATATCAATCGATAAAATCTCGTATGCGGTTCCCGCATCGAGACCTTTTTCGAGCACGAGGCGTGAAATACGATCGGGATTTTCAAGAACGAGCTTATGGGTCTCCGATGAACCGATCGTCGTGACGATACCCTCCCCGACACGTGCGAGTATGGTTTCTTCTCCCGCACCGCCGACGAGGCGTTCGATGTTTGCACGAACCGTGATGCGGCTCGTCGCCTTCACCTGAATACCGTCCTTCGCTACTGCAGCGACCATTGGCGAGTTGATGACCTTTGGATTCACGCTGACTTTTACCGCTTCGAGCACGTCGCGTCCCGCAAGATCGATTGCGGTTGCACGCTCGAACGTCAGAGGAATATTCGCCCGGTCTGCGGATATTAGTGCGTTCACCACTTTTTGGACACTCCCTCCTGCAAGGTGATGGGCTTCCATTTTGCCAATATCTACCTCAACCCCCGCTTTCGATGCGGTAATTTTTGATTGAACAATAGCCTGTGGCGGAACATTACGCAGCCGCATACCGACCAGGTCTTTAAATATGCGGACTTTCACTCCCGAGAAAATGGCTTTGATCCAGAGTCCCACGGGAATGAAATAGGTAAACAGAATTAGTAGAAATATAAAAGCGATGATAATGAGTACCGCTATAACAAGTAAACCTTCTTCCATGACTTCTCCTCTTTTATTTTATACGTTAAGTTGTTTTGGTTTGTTATGTTATTCTAAAAACGGTGAATGCAAACGCAACGGCAGGTAAATGTAAAACGTTGTACCTTTTCCTTCCGCGGTTTCGAAGTCAATAATCCCATTGTGGTCTTCGATTATTTTCTTTACAATAGACATGCCAAGCCCGGTTCCGTGTTTTTTCCCGAATGTAAAGAACGGATCGAAAATACGGGCACGGATCTCTTTTGGTATACCCCTGCCCGTATCGCGGAATATAACCTGCAGCTTATCGTCGAACATTGTTGTCGCGACAGTGAGAGTACCACCTTCATCCATTGCATCGACGGCGTTGCTGGCGATGTTATGAAACACCCGTTCCATTTTGTCGGGGTCGAGCACACACGGACCGGTATACTCAAGCTGCTTATCGAGCTTGAGGTTGTGTCGTTCGATTTCTTTATCGAGAAACGATAATACTTTATCCATGAGTGAGCCAATGTCAACCTTGCGCATGGTTGTCGTACTGACTCCGCGGCTGAAATCGAGAATCTCCTGTACCATGTTAACCAAACGGTCGATTTGTTCAATGACTTCATCTGCCAGTTCAACTGCATCCTCATTTCCGGATATATTCCTCAGTGCCTGTGTATATATTTTTATCGTATGCATCGGACTTTTAATGTCGTGCAGAATCGTACTTGCCATCGTGCCGACGGTCGAAAGGCGTTCGTTCAGGATCATTTCCTGCGCAACGCGGGCATTTTCAATTGCTATGGATGCATGTGCCGACAGCGCATCGATAAACTCTTCATCTTCTTTTCTGAACGGTTCGGTATCTTTATTAAGAAATTGAAATACGCCGATAATCTTGCCGTATCTATTTCTCATCGGCATACATAACATACTGCGTGTCCGGTAGCCGGTGATCCGGTCTATTTCAGGATTGAAACGGGGGTCTTTGTACGCATCCTCGGTATAGATTATATCACCGGTCTGAGCAACGTATCCAGCTATACCCTTGCCAAGCGGTAGACGGATCTCGGAAATGGCTTCTCCCTGCAGCACCTTGGACCATATTTCACCCCTGCTGTAATCAATCAGATACAGCGTCCCGCGGTCCGCTTGGATGCCCTCTGTTGCCGTATCGAGAATGATGTGTAGTAGTTTGTCAAGGTCGAGTGAACTGTTCACTTGCTTTGTCGCTTCAATCAGAGAGGTCAGTCGATCTATCCGGCTTTGGGCCTTTTTTCTGGTTAATTCAATCTGATTGATTACGGCATCATCTGTTTTGCGAAGACGAATGCTAAGTTGTCTGAGAACGTTCAGAGCGATGACATGGTGTTCTTCAAGTAATGTGTGGAATGTATCATAGTCCAGTTTCAATATGGCTGTTTTCATCAATGCTTTCGCATTTGCCGATCTCGGCATTCTGTCAAGCAACTCCAGCTCACCGAAGAAATCATTTTTTTCGAGCAGCGCCAATTCGGTTTCCTCGCCGAATGAAGTTCTTTTAGTAATAGATACCATACCCTGCGTGATCAGGCAAAGTGAATTGTCGGTATCGCCTTCCTGGAATATAAAATCTCCGGGTGAATAGACCTCGTCGCGAAACATATACGATATCTCTCGCAATTGCTCGGTCGGTACGGTGAGAAACATCTTATTGGTTCTCAGCTTTGGAAAAAAGGACTCTACTTTTTTGTTATCGTTTTTCATAGTGCTCGTGCATTTAGTCGTGCAATACCGGTATGGTTAATGATCCGTCCGGCAGTATGTACAGCAATGGGGACCCATTCATTTGCCGGAAAATATTATCTATGGCCGATTGTAACGATGAAACGGGACTAATACCCATGTGCGATACCGTTGAGTTGTCAAGTTCCGATAATAGCGAAATACCCGTGCTGTTTAATTTTACGCGAAGCGACAAAGCGGTATGCCCGTTTAGTGAATAGGATGTCAATAATTTTTCACCGAGTGAACGAAACGGGATTGAAAACCAATCAAGGAATGTCGTCGATCCGATACCGTCATAACATGCAGCCGCTGTGATGATCGAGCCGCCCGGTTTAACTGCACGATACGCATGATGTATCGCTTTGTGAGATTGAATGAACGTACCATCACGCGGAGCGCCGCCGGGACTTACGACGATCACATCTGCCTGTTCCTTTATTGAAACCTCATACATTGAAGATGCCAATTCTGTTCCTTTACGGTGAGCGGCAATTATATCGCCGCTGAAAAACCCTGCGGGTTTATTCGACTGATCAAGAACGACGTTAATCGAGAACACATGCGGTATATACCGGATTGCTTCGATTATATCCAGATACACAGGATTTGTGTCAAGATTGCCGTCACGGCAGTCGGGGTGAAATGCTCCCGTTGTGTCGATTGTGTAACTGTGATTTTGCTTTGCCGTTTCGTAGCCTGCAACTCCCGGAATTATCAATTTCGGCCCGCCGCCAAATCCTGCAAAATAATGATGCAATATTCCACCGACGGTTATCACTGCGTCAGAATCTGTTATCAGCTTATTTACAGTAACACGCGTACCACGCGATGTGGTTGTAATATATTCAAGAGAGTCGGAATCGTTCGAATCGTGTTGTTCTATTTTGAGAGTATTCCAAATAAACGACCCGAGTATCTCTTTCATCTCGTCACCGGTTTGATGCCGGTGAGTGCCATTTGCAAATAAAATGGTAATATTCTCCGGCCGCCCGCCATGTGTGCTTACATATTCATACAATACCGGTAAAATACGGTCGAGAATACACTGTCGGGTTTTATCGGGAACCACAATGGTTATTCGTTTTTCGGACTCCAACATCGAAAATAGTGGGTCAGCTTCAATCGGATTATTCAGCGATGCAATCAGTGCCTGTTGAAGCGACGGTACCGGTGCGTTATTCGGCGGATCCAGAATCTCGGTCCGAATGTGATCGGGTATGTGGCACGATACTATGTCATTGCCGTATTTGATCTGTATATCCATACTCCCAGTTGTATAATCATGTTTAGTATAACTAAAGTGTTTGATTTTGTCAAGAAAATGTAGTTTTATTAGACGATTGGTAAATGAGGAGATACTGTCATGAAATCATACGGAATCAATGGAAAGACAATACGAGGTCTGCTCATCGATCTTGATGGTGTCCTGTATATCGGCTCGAGTCCGATAAATGGTGCAATTCAATATATGCAGAAAATCGTAGATTCAGGAATTCCATTCCGGTATGTTACCAATACCACACGGATGAGCCGGAATTCGCTGCTACGAAATCTGCACAAAATGTCATTTCCCGCTGAACCCGATTGGATATTCAGCGCTCCGATGGCGGCAAGAAGATACGTGATGAAAAAAAATGTGAGTTCATTGTTTTTGTTGACCGGCGGAGATGTCCGTACAGACTTTGAAGATCTGCCGCTTTCTGCAACATCCGGTGAGATTGTAGTCATGGGCGATCCGGGTAATGAAGTAGATTACAACACATTAAATCGAGGTTTCCAGATTCTGATGGGGGGCGCCGAGTTAGTCGCCATGCAGCGAAATCGTTATTGGCGAACGGAAGAGGGATTGGTTATGGATGCCGGGGCATTCGTCGCTGCCTTGGAATATGCCTCCGGGAAAAAGGCAACCGTCGTCGGAAAACCGTCTCAGGAATTTTTTTCCCTTGCTGTCGAAAGCATCGGTCTGCCGAAGAATGAGGTTGCGATGATTGGTGACGATATCGAGACCGATATATTAGGGGCTCATGCTGTGGGTCTCACATCGATATTAGTGAAAACGGGTAAATATAATGAAGAAGAAGTACAAAGAGCGAATATTATTCCCGATGTGATCATAGACTCTTTTCCCGGGATACAAAAATTTGAAATTTGAGTCCACTCCGAAAAAGTTAATTCAGCCACGGATTACACGGATCAATGCTTTAATTATACCGTATAATATAAAAAATCCGTGAAATCCGTGGTTATTTAAACTGACTAATACTTATCGGAGTTAGATTCAAATTTAAATTTGCATATTGAAAATAATTTTAATATTATCAAAAAATTAATCAGGGAAACGGGCGCTGATTTCGCCCCGTTGATGAAAAATCAGGCATATCTGTATGTTGCAAACCTTTGAAATTATTAAGGATACGGCATTCCAACAATCGGTCCCGGGTTGTGGATAACTGGTGGATAAATAAGGATATAATTACAGTGATTAGCTAAATTAAATAAAAACAGAGGATTAATGTCGATGAAACAGACGCGGAACTATTGACATACTGTTAATTGTTGAGTGTGATAAATTGGCAGACGGCTTTATACACTCCGTTTCAAAAATCAACAGCGCACATTCACCACCCACGGAAATGTATGCATGTTTAAGGTATCAAAAGCTACGATTGATTGGTTACTTGAAACTACCGGTGCTCACGCTGTACATCCTGTTGTGTTTCTTACGCTAACAAATCTTTTGGAAAAGTCCCACCGGTCCAAACATGTTCGCGCGGCACGACAAAACATCAACGAATACGCACCAATAAAAAAGATTCTCGAAAAAGCTCCTTTTTTCTGGAGACCGGGTGAATTTCTGTACAGAAAATATGAGGGGGGATTCTGGCAGTTATCATTTCTTGCCGATCTCTATGCAGACCCCGACCACCCCGAGATAAAACGCGGTATCGAATTTATTCTCGAGCGTGCGGATGATGACGGCTTTTACAGCGTACATTGTCTTTCGGGAAATCTGTATCGTGCTATGATGCAGTTTGGTTACAGCACAGACGAGAGAATATTGAAAGGAGTTGAATATCAATGTGAAAGGATTATTAAACATAATGGCGCAGATTGCTTCGTGATGGATTACTCTTTGCTTCCTACATGTCACATGACATTGCCGAAAGTTTTACTTGCACTCAGTTATGTTCCCGAAGACAATTTTACGCCGGTGATGAAACGCGCAAAGAATGTAATGATAAAAGAGATGCGCGATACTAAAGTGTATGTGTATGTACCGAGTAATAACGAACAATATAAGAAAAAAGTGGAGGAGTTCAGCGAAAGCGTACCGGTGAGCAGACGCCGCTCTCTCCGTGAAGATATTCTTGCAATGAAAAAAGAGTATCAAAAATCTCCCGGCCTGGGTAAACGATTGGAAAAGACCGGGTGGTTTATGTTCGGATATCCGAATAGTTATAATTCCGATGTGCTCGATGTTATGAGATCGCTTGCTGCGGTGGGTGCGCGGAGGCATAAAGAATTTAATAAAGCACTTGCTGTGATAAAGAAAAAAGTAAAGATAGATAAAGACGGCAGGCAATACTGGCACATGGAGAATAGTCTTAACGATTTGATGATCGCTTCGGTAGAGGAGCCCAACAAACCGAGTAAATGGATTACCTATCACGCGCTGTATGTTCTGAAATATTTTGAGGGGTTGTCGATCGAAAAATGAGCCAGGATATTCGTGAACCGGTTCGGGTAGCTGTCGGTATAATTATAGACGATGGAAAATTTCTCTGCTGTCAGCGAAAGAAAGATTCGCGATATGGATTGCAGTGGGAGTTTCCGGGAGGTAAAATGCTTCACAATGAACGGGCTGAGGAATGTTTGAAGCGGGAATTGTACGAAGAATTGAACATATCGATAGTAACCATAGAGCCGTACGGTACCCATGTCCAGTCGTATTCCGATAACGGGCTGTTCGAAGTACACTATTTTATTATAAGAAAGTATGATGGGGATTTAAAGAACAACGTGTTTGAATCGATCCGTTGGGTATCCCCCGATAAACTCGATACATTACCGTTCCTGGAAGGGAATTCACCCGTCGTAAAAAGGCTGCGGGAAGAACATTGCCGTTAATAGATTATTTATGCACGCAGAGCTGACCGAATTATATCTCGAACGAAAAGATAAAATTATACAAAGATTAAAAGAATTCCGAAGTGTTTCGCCGGATGAATACTTCTTTGAAATGGTATATTGTCTTCTCATCCCGCAAACAAGCGCTCGTAATGCTGAAAAAGCGGTGAATAGCTTAAAGCAGCACCGCTATCACGAACTTGATATTGATCCTCTTCCGCACCTGCATTCTAATGATCATTATATGCGTTTTCATCATACCAAGGCAAAACGACTCAATACACTGAAAAAGGT
>PWJF01000074.1 GCA_003560935.1 Ignavibacteriales bacterium | reverse complement strand
TTTTTCACTTCGATCGGGTATACGGGGGTGATCGCTGGTTTATTCATGATTGGCAACCGGGATGAAACCGGTTGGAGCGGCCCGGTTATGCCCGGCACCTCGTTGGCGGCTGTGTTATTTTCTCCCGGGTTTTCTAAGGTGACAATCCAGGGGCAAGTTATCCGGTTCCGTGATTAAAAGAAAAGTATTCGAAAACTCCTGAGCGTTGATTACACCAAATACACGTTTTCATAGTATGATCTCGTTTCTGAATGTACCGGATGGACTGAAAGCCTATAAATATATTCAGGAATAACTTATAAAATCAAGATTTTTTTAGTATTTTTCATTTATGTATTCACCAAGGAAAGGACCAACCTCATGAAAAGACAAACATTCGAGAGCGGCGCACCGTGGGAGCCGGTTTTTGGATATTCGCGGGCAGTGCGGGTTGGACAATTTGTGTATATCTCCGGAACGACCGCAACCGACACTGAGGGGAATATTGTCGGTGCGGGAGATCCTTATTTGCAGACTGTACAGGTGTTGAAAAACATAAAATCCGCTCTCGAGCGGGCGGGTGCACGAGTAGAGGAGGTTGTAAGAACGCGTGTGTATGTTACTAACATCGATGATTGGGAGAAGATCGCAAAAGCTCATGGAGAGGTTTTTAAAGGTATTAAACCGGCATCGGCAATGGTTGAAGTGAAGCGATTAATTTCGCCCGCTATACTTGTCGAGATAGAAGCCGATGCAGTTGTTGAAAACGATGCATAGTTTATTATTCATGTACAGAATGGAGCTATGACCGGTGGGTGTACGAGGAGCAAAAATTGTGACGCAACTTCCCGATATTCCGCGGTGGATATATGCACGATGGATGATATTATCCGGACAAGGGCGTATATATAGTGACGACGATCATAATATGTCTTCTTTTATAATTCAGCATCCGACAAACGGTTTGACGTGCGTTATCGGAAAACCCGGCACCGAACTGGTACATGAAGCCATAACGGAAGACGGTGGAAATCTCCGTGTGATAACCTTTGAGGAGAATTACCGGTATGTTGAAAATGTTCTTAAAGAGTGGCGACAGTCGCCCGCTTATATTCATGTTCTATCCGGGGAATTGCCTCAAATACATACCTCCGATGATCTAATTCGATTTTTGGAGAATGACGAACTGTCCGTATCGGATCATATTCCGAACGAACTTCGGAACGAATTATATGACGCGATGCTTGATTCTCCGATTGCCGCATTCTTTACCGGCAACAAACCGGTTTCATTTTGTTATGCAGCTGCAGAAACTGAAACGCTGTGGGATATTTCAATCGATACTGTTGAATCGTACCGAAACAAAGGATATGCCGCACGAACCGTCTGCTTCATGATCGACTACATGAACGGAAAAGGAAAGCGCCCGGTCTGGGGTGCCGAAGAATCGAATCAAGCATCGATAAAGCTCGCACAGAAATTGGATTTTAAACCGGTTGAACGGATATACCTATATAATAAAAAGTGAATATGAAAACAGATTATTCCAACGAGCTTTTTTGTATACGACCGTATCGTGAAGAAGATATTGACGCCTTGTTTATTGCGGCGCGTGAGTCCATTAATGAAGTCTATCCATGGCTATCTTGGTGTCATCCCGGGTATTCTATCGATGACAGCATCAGTTGGGTACGTTCGCGCGGAAGCGAATGGGCATCGGAAACAGAATATAGCTTCGTTATAACCGATGTGAGGGGGGATAACTTTCTTGGCGGAGTTGGTATTAATGAAATCAACCGGATCCACAATTTCGGTAACCTGGGATACTGGGTGAGATCCGGTGCGACCCGGCGGGGAATAGCGACATCGGCGACAATATTGACGGCGAGGTTTGGCTTCGAACAATTACGGCTCAAGCGGATTGAAATAATTGCCGCTGTTGATAACCGTGCGAGCCAACGGGTTGCCGAAAAAGCAGGTGCAAAAAAAGAGGGCATATTGAGACAACGACTATTGATAAACGGAACCCATTACGATGCCTTTCTGTATTCGCTGCTGCCGGAGGATTTATTGAGATAGGATACCGAATTGTAGAAGAAACAGTAAATATTACCTGTATACCGGAAATTTCTTCATAGTTAAGGGGTTAAGATTACTACTCGCTAATATCAGTATCTCCTTATTTTTATGAATTCGAAGCAATAATGGCATTTTCGTTATTATCGTAATTATTACGTGGATTAATGTTAATTTGGAATAATATTTGCAACATCATAATTACAGTTCACATAATTGTAATTTTGATATAGTCGCGAATATGTTCTGTACACGCTGCGGATCGGAAATAGCACGGGAGAGTTCACACTGTAAAGTATGCGGCAGGAAGTTGTTTTTTATCGGTGAAACCTCGTATTATGGACATGTATCTTTTTCTGTCCCTGAAACTTCGGAGATGGTATATCCGGCCAATACTCCGAAAAGCCCCGCGCTGGCATTTCTGTTGAGTTTCCTTGTTATAGGGGTCGGTCAGATGTACGTTGGCCAGGTTACCAAAGGTGTAGCGTTGTTTATATTAGCTCTCATTATAAGCGTACTAATTGTACCGTACGCCGTTATAGGTTTATGGGGAGTAGCTGTTCTCGATGCATATTTTATTGCCAGAAAACTCCGGCGTGGACATCCGGTCCGGCAGTGGCAGTGGTTTTAAGTTAGTCTCCCGCCTATTGGCTTCATTCGAAAAACCAGTATATTCCGACAACATTTTAAATGTACATTTCGAATACACTGCCGCATAACCGTGGGCAGTCAATCGCATTCGACCGCATGAACACCGTATGGATCGGTACTGCCGGAGGTGCTGCCGGGATGTTGGCAGTGCTTGATTAATCAGCGTTAGTTTCGTAAATTGTTAGTCTTGAGATTCGGGGCGTAGCGTAGTCCGGTTAGCGCGCCTGGTTTGGGACCAGGAGGTCGCCAGTTCAAATCTGGCCGCCCCGACGAGCACACAGTTCAATCTTGCAAATTCCCCGATAGAAAGCGATATCCCCCGGGATTATACGCCAGATTCACTGCAAGTAAATCTGGCCGCCCCGACGAGCATACAGTTCAATCTTGCAAATTCCCCGATAGAAAGCGATATCCCCCGGGATTATACGCCAGATTCACTGTAAGTAAATCTGGCCGCCCCGACAATTCCATTACTCCATCATTCCACCATTCCTCTGTCTATTCCATGGAACGTCTCATATAACATCTATTGTTAGTAAGTTAATAGAAATTACACTACACATCAAAGAATACATTATGCAACTAAAAGGTATCCACCATCTGACGGCTATAACCGCAAACATTCGTGAAAACTACCGATTCTATACTCAAGTCATGGGTATGCGCTTAGTGAAACGCAGCGTCAATCAGGACGATGTGAGCGCATATCATTTATTCTATGCGGATGCAATCGGCAGCCCGGGAACAGATCTCACATTCTTCGATTGGGATATGCCGCGAGAGCAGCGAGGTACACACAGTATTATTCGAACCTATTTACGGGTGAACGGCGATCCGGCACTGAATTATTGGAAAAAACGACTTGAAGAACACAGTATCTCACCATCCGATATTGTTGAACGAGACGGACGTCTTACACTCGACTTCGAAGATCCGGAAGGTCAACGGCTTTCATTAGTCGATGACAACGGACAGGGCGATGAGCCGCACATATGGGATGCAAGTCCGATACCGGCCGAATATCGGATTCGCGGTCTCGGCCCGATAATGTTAAGCGTGCCGAATCTTGAAGCCACCGGTGCCGTCTTGCAGAAAGTTCTCGTTATGCGTCACGTGCGACAATATACATTGCCGGATAATAGTGACACGAAAGTGCATGTGTATGAAATGGGTGATGGCGGTCCGCATGCGGAATTGCACGTTGCTGTTGAACCCGATTTACCTGTCGCACGCCAGGGTGCCGGTGGGGTGCATCATGTTGCCTTTCGAACTCCGGACGAAGAAGAATATCATGGATGGACAAACCGGTTGAACTCGATTGGAATTCCTAATAGCGGCGAAGTCGACCGGTATTACTTTCGCAGTTTGTATTTCCGCGAGCCAAACGGTATTCTTTTTGAAATCGCAACCGACGGGCCGGGATTTGCCGTCGACGAAGATCCGGAAACTTTGGGTGAATCGGTTGTGCTGCCGCCATTCCTTGAACCGCGCCGTGAGGAGATCGTGGATAATTTGAAGCCTATTGATTGAGTTCCATCTATTTAATTGTTTTTTTCAGCCAAAAGCTGATCTGCCTCTGGCGGAATGCCAGATACATAGTGCTATACCTTCCGAAACACCATCACTGCCCAAATCAGGTTACCCTTCTTTCCGTTTTCGATCCAGTGATGTAATCCTTTTTTTGTGCGTTCGATGTACTCTTTGTTCGATTTGCGATTGCGGTCGTTTTGCACTTTGCTTAAGTTTACGCAGCTTACATGGCATCCGTATTTTTCAGCAAGATACCGTGCCGAACCGCCGTAGCCTGCTCCGAGATCGATGACGCGTGTATCGGCATCCAAATGGGGTATCTTCTTTGCCATGCGTTCGACAGTTCTGCGGCTTGCATCGAATATAGACTCTTCTTTGCTATTATACATTCCGATGTGAATATCCTCGCCCCCCAGATCGTTGCATAGACCCGGTCGGCGGCGGAGTTGTTATAGTAATCGCGCGTTACATCGACCGCACCGGAATATTCTTCGGTATAAGTTGTATTTTGTTCAGGTTTCATATATTCTTTCTCCGCTATATGAATGAAAAAATCAGGATCGTCCGCTTTGTACGTTTCCTGGAAATCAGCATACGTGTTGATGCGTTGAAAACCGACCTCCGTCATCAGCCGGCGTACGTATTCTTTTCGTAAAAGGAACATGTTTCGTGAATATCGCGGTTGAGCCATCGCCAGTCCGCCTGCACGGTGCGCAGAATAATACCACTCCGCCGTCCGTTCTCGAATGCCTTTGCAAGCATCTCCGGGTTCCCGTCTGCGCTCACCACATCGAATCCCGCCTCGACGAGACGGATGGAATCGAATCCCGTGCCGGTTGCAACGTCGAGAATTCGCTTTGCGCCGCGCGCTTTGAGCAGCTCGATGAAAAAATCGCCGATGCTCTTTTTGCGTTTGTCCCAATCGATGAGTTCGTCCCATTTCTCGACGAATTGTTGTACGTATTCCATTTGATAGTGGTCGGTTTGCCTGACCGCTATCGGTTTTTTTCCATATGTTTGCACGTTCATATCCTCCCTTATCGTATTCGTGCGCGGATCATTACCGAATGATGGTAGAGTGAAGTAACATAGTATTGCGATGAGCTATTACAGGACCGTCATGGCGGGTATAGAAGCGAATACATTCGTTTACCTCCGATTAGACGAAACACATTCAATGAGAGGTATATAAAAATATATTGTTATATTCGCAGCGCTCTGTCGAAATCTTCCTTCAGGTCGTTTATATCTTCAATACCGACCGAAATGCGGATCATACCGGGTGTGACGCCATGTAAGTCAAGCTCGGCATCGGTCATATAAATATGCGATGAGTATACCGGGATGCTGACAAGAGTTTCAACGCCGCCGAGACTCATCGCGTTAATTGCGATTTGTAAATTATCGACGACGCGGGCAGCACGCTCGGCACCGCCGGCTACTTCGATGGTAACCATTCCCCCGAAGTGACGCATCTGTTTTTTTGCGATTCTGTGATAGGGGTGGGTTTTCAAGCCGGGATAGATGACACGCTTTACTTTCGGATGTGTTTCGAAGTACTTTGCAAGTGCGAGCGCATTCTCATTCTGTTTTTCAACACGTAATGGAAATGTTTTTAAACTTCTGTGTAAGAGATACGAGACAAAAGGATCGATCGAACCTCCGAGCGATTTGGCAGTCTGACGTATTCGATTGGTAATAACTTTACGAGCGGCGGCGACACCGCCGATCACGTCGCTGTGTCCGCCGATATATTTACTTGCGCTTTCCACCACTACGTCGACACCGAAGTTAAACGGCTGTTGATTGACAATTGTGGCAAACGTGTTATCAATCATGATGAATACGTTGCGGGATAATTTTTCTTCTGCATCATGGACATATTTCACAAGCTTTTGTAAGTCAACGATCTCGAGCGTCGGATTGGTAGGGGTTTCGGCGAAGATGAGAGCCGTCTCTTCGTTGATCATTTTTTTCAGATTCGGAAGACCGTACGGATCGAAATAACGAACCGTGATCCCGAGCTTCGGCAGTTCATCTCTGAAGAAACGATAGGTACCGCCGTATAATGACGGAGTACTTAAGATTTCCTGTCCGCTTCGCACTAATGACAGAATAGATGTCGTTATAGCCGACATCCCGCTTGCGAATAATACCGCATCTTCTGCATCCAGAAGAAGTGCAAGACTTTGCTGCACGTCGTCGGTTGTCGGATTGTGATAGCGGGTATACACGTATACCGACTCATCGCCTTCGGCATATCTGACGGCTTCTTCGGTTTTTGTAAAACGGTACGTACTCGTCTGATGAATCGGTAAACTGACCGGACCCGTTCGCGGATTTATGTCCAGCCCGTGAATTGCTTTCGTAGCAAGGTGAAGCGAGAGAGGGGATTTTTTGTTTTTCATGGTTGTATGTTAAGGTTATTGAGAGTTTGATTAGCCACAAAAACACGAAAGATAATATAAGGATAATTTCTGTAAGATTCAGGGGGTGTACTATCGATCTTTGAGAGAGGAGTGTGGATATTGTTATGTATAAGCCGCTCTCCGGAGCGGCGTAGTCCGCCGCCGGCGGACTTGAAAAGGTAAGGAGTCTGATTATCAATATATTGGGTTCGATAAAATTTGATATTCTGTAA
>PWJF01000306.1 GCA_003560935.1 Ignavibacteriales bacterium | reverse complement strand
GGATAGATCGTCGTGATAATAAACAACGGAATTTCTATCGTCGGATTCGATTCCTTCGGGATTGTCGTGTAGCTGACGATGCCGCCGAGTATCAGCAGGATCGTAAGGACAAGTATCGCTGTTCTGTTTTGTAATGATAATTCGGTTACTTTCATACGTACTATCTGTTCATGGTTTGATTTTGATGAGTGAGCGCCTGCCGGGCGTTTGTCGTGTTTTGCTGTATATCGAGCCGGTCGCCCTGGTTAAGATTCCGGTGTCCCGAGACGACGACCTCGTCGCCGTCGGCGATCCCGTCGGTGATCTGCGTCAGCAGACCCGACGTTGCTCCCGTACGCACCGGAACAAGCTCTGCAACCGGCCGGTCTCCATGATTCCGTACGACAAATACATTCGGACCGGATTCATCCCGCACGATAGCGGTTCGCGGTATTACCAATGTATTATCGATCGTTCTTCGTACGATATGCACATCGGCGACCATTTCCGGTTTTAAAATCCCGTCCGGATTCGGTATTTCTATTTCAATAGGGAACGTCCGCGTATCGGTATCGATTACATTGCCTGCGAAGCTTATCGTACCTTCCCGGACAAGGTCACCGTATCCGGTGAAGTGCATCGTTGCGTGCGACCCTTCCCGTATATCGGCGGCATAGCGATCGGGGATACCGGCGGTAATATTGACGCGCGCGGTGTTCACGATCCTGACGACGGGCATGCCGGGATTGATAAGCTCTCCGGTTCTGACGAACCGTTCTTCGATGCGTCCGTTGAAAGGAGCTTCGATGCGCGAATCCTGCAATTGTTTTTTCGCCTGTTCATATTGCGCTTTTGCCTGATCGCGCTGCGTCCGTATATTATTGTAGTGCAGCTCGCTGATGATTGAATCGGCGTAGAGTACCTGTTGCCGTCTGTAGGTATCTTCGGCGAGCTCGAAGTTGACCCGCGCCGCTTCGTATTGAGATTGTAAAAGTCTATCGTCGAGTTGTGCGACTACCTCTCCCCGTCCGACGCTTTTACCGAGCGGGGCGATATTGTGTACTCTTCCGCTCGCTTCCGACGAAACGACGGCGTCGTTGTATGCTTCGACCGTACCGATTACCTTGACGGTCTCGGTCATCGTATCTATTTTCATCGTCAGCGTTTCGACCGCAACGGTCCGCACGCGACGATCGTTGTTCGTATTCTGTACTTCTTCCGTTCCCCCCGTATTACACTGTATGAACAGAAAGGGTACGAACATTAATAAAACCGTTAGCTGCTTCATATACGTTCTCCGATTGCTTTTTGATATTCACTATAGGCAACGAGATAATCGTGGACTGCAGAAAGGTAACTCAGGCGGCTTTGATCCAGCAGCATCGATGCCTGCCGTTCTTCAAGCGCGGTACCCGCTCCTTCCTGCAACCGTCTCACTGCAAATTCATGATTTAATTCCGCTTGTTCGATATTCCGTTCCTGACTTCGTATACGCTTGTACGCGGCGTTCAGATTATTGACCGCCTGCACGACTTCAAGATAGACCGACTCCTTCAGGTGTTCATAGTTTATTTGCGCCTGCTGGATCGCAATGCTTCGCTGCTGAACCTGCTGCGTCGTTTGAAATCCGGTAAATAGTCGCCACGAAAATTGTACGCCGACGGCGACGCTCGGGTTCCAGTATGCGTCGGCGAAGAAATCCCGGTCCCGCGCGGTATACTGAAACGGATCTCCGGAGTCCTGCATTATAATCTGCCTCCGGTCGGGGACATTTCCGAAATAATTTAAATTTGCAAATGCACTGATATCCGGGAAGTACGATGCGCGCGCAAGGTTGCGATGTACTTTCTCGATTTCGATCAGACCTTCAACCTGCTGTACATCCGGGCGGTGCCGTATTGCCTGCCGGTATGCCTCTTCCACCGCCGGTATATCGGGAATATTCTGTGTGTCGAGCGCAAGATCGCTTCGGAGATGTAAATGCGTTCGAACGGGGATGCCGAGGATCATGTTCAGACTCTTGCGTGCTATCTCCGCGTTATTTTCCGCTTCGATATACTCGGTCTCGAGATTGACCAGCTCGACTTCGGCGCTCAGCCGGTCGGATTTTGCAAGCACACCCTGCTCTACGGATTTCTGGATTTCTTCGACCGTCCGAGCCGTCCGCTCGATACTTTTATTCAGCACGTCCGCTACCTCCTGTGCAAGCTTCGCGGAGTAGTATGCCGACCGTATACGGTGTGCAACCGCCTGACGGTCGTGATCCCGCTTATCCTCATGCATTTTTCTGAATTTCTCCGCACCCCGGATTGCCGCGAGTGCACGTCCGCTGTAAAGTGTTTGCGAGACGCTGAGCGTCGACATAAACTGATTATCCACGTTGAAAGGATCATCACCCATTCCCGGTGGTCGAATTCCCGCTTCTTCAAATCCCTGACGCTGGCGATCCAGGAATTCGTCGAATTCAATCGGGGTTGTCGACGGATTCCCATCGGTTCGTGCACGCTCGTTATAATTGAGCCATTCAATAGAAGCGAACGCATCGAAGAATCCTCCCGCCTCGGTGCCCGCGAAGGGATTTGCCGTTACGACATTCCGCGTATAATTCGCGCTTACATTTACCTGTGGATACACCGTACCCCACGCCTCGCGTACCTGCGAATCGGCGGTGCTTAGGTCGAGGAGCCCCTGCCGCAATAAGTAACTGTTGACCATACCGATATCGATCGCTTCATCGACCGATATGGAAAGCGTATCGGGCGGATTCGCCCGTACTGCGGTAACGCTCATTAAGAATAAAACGGCTGTAAAAATGAGGATATAGGTTAATATCCGGTTGATTTCTGGATGTTGCATAGTGTTAGTGCACCTTTGATTTATAATTTACGTGTATTGTATACGATATAAACGTCGATACGTTGCACTCTATAGTATTATTTTTATAAATATATCTTGAATTACTCCATCCGAATGCATGTATAACCCCGTTCGAAAGGACAGGGTGATTCCTTCGATAAAAACAACATACATACTTGCCGGTAAAGTAGGAGAAGTTGATGACAACGGTGTGTCAACAGCAGTCTCACTGACCCAATATATTCATACTGCCCCGATGATGCAGCAATAATTCGGTGAACGGTTGCTCAAGCCCGGTAATCGGTAGGAGACACACCCGGACCGAGGACTCTACCGCTCCCTTGACTAGTAAACACTGCAATCGATGTACCGGTTCATAACATCTGGTCGATTATAACCGTGTGAAATCGACCGGTGCTGAAAATTATTATCATAATTTATGAGGCGATTGTTCCGGCAGGACCGTAGACAGGTGTATATCGTACTGATCACGGTTGGTCTTGTTTACGGATGTCCGCCCTCCCATTCTCCGGCTGTATATACCGATGACTTGTTACCGTCGAATTTCGCGAAGAGCACCCCAAACCGGTCATTTTCCCTGCGATATTCATCGACGATGGCTGCAAGCTCCTGCTCGATGACGTGAGATTGAAATTTACATCCTGTAAGCAACAAAACAACTACAATGATTATCGAAGGTATTCGCTGCATCTTGATGTCTCCTTAGTTGTTATGGGTTGATGTAGAGCCGACCAAAGAATTACTTACATCCCATACTTTTTCAATCACCTCTTTATCATCCGCATATCTCGGGTAGTGCTGTGCTCCCAATAATTCTTTTATTAATCCAATACCACCTTTACCGGGGGGAAGTTTTGTAGGAGATATTATTTCATTGTCGATGTTGATCAGCTTGCCGGTAACATTCCTGAACTCATCCGATGCACAAATGTGAAAATATGTAGCAGCCATACGCTCCGGAGGACGGGCATACAGATTTTGCAGTGTACCTAAAACTCTATAGTATGATTTGAATTTTTTCAACGATTCTTTTCCCTGGCGTATGTTGGGTATCATAACGGCGTTTACTTTTATACCGTCGGATTGGTACTCCTCCGCCATTTTGAAGGTCAGCATTAACAGAGCCATTTTAGAATCGCCGTACAGCTTGTATACATTATACGGTCTGCTGTCTTTGAATTCACCGTGTAAATTATCGAGTTCTATTGCTCTTCTCGGATCATAAAAATGTTTGATGTTTGTTGTGGAGGCGGTGAGTATTCTCGGATCATCGGATCGTGTTAGAAAATCTTTTAGTAATTGGGTCATGAAAAACGGACCGAAGGTGTTCGTTGCGAACGTCAATTCTATATTATCCGGACTGAATTGATATACCTTTTCTCCGTGATTAAAATATCCAGCATTGTGAATCAATATATCAAGTTTTTTATTTTTCCTTTTATACTCCGAACTAAATAACCGGATTGATTCAAACGATGATACGTCGAGCTTCATGAGATCGACATTTTCATTTTTTGAAGCGTCAATTACTTCTTTGTGCGCTTTTGAACTTTTTTCAATATTCCGGCACGCCATGACAACATGGTAACCTTCTGCTGCAAATCTTTTTGCTGCGACTTTGCCTATTCCGGAGTTTGATCCGGTTATGACGACCGTAACGTCCTTCAAATCGGTGCGCATAGAGTAATCCAATTTAAAACAAGCGTGATTCGCATGTTACTCACCTTTTTGCATGTTATAAATTTTATTTACGCAAACAACTCAACATTTCCGCCGGTATGAATGAAAACGACCGGTTCTTCTCTGCTTACTTTCCCGTTTTGAATATAGTCCAGAACACCAGCTGCAGCTTTTCCGGAATATACCCGGTCAAGAAAGATCCCCTCCTTTTGTGCAAAGTATTGTATCGCTTTTTCACATGCTCTGGTTGGGACTCCATAAGCTTTGCCAACATATCCATCATCTACAATTATATCGTCCCGGTTACTTGAAAGGTTACACAACGCAGCGGTCTCTTTTGCAAGCGCACCGACTTCAACGCCGAGCTTCCCTCCTGTTTTTGCAGCACCGATTCCGGTTATCTGTCCGGTCCAGTTATTTTGCCATTTACCGACAAGCAGTCCAGCTTGTGTTCCCCCCGATGATGAAGCAAATAGTATATGAGATGCCTTAATGCCGAACCGGGTAAAATCATTAAGTAACTCATGAAATGCCGCAACATATCCCAGTGCCCCCAGCGGAACCGACCCGCCGATAGGCATTTCATAAACGCTTCTTCCCTCCTTTCGCAAGTTTTCGGCAAGCGATTGACGTTCGGTTTCCCAGTCATCCCATTCATCCGATTTTACTTTATGGATGTGTGCACCGAGATGATTGATAAGTAAATAGTTGCCTGTCATGTGGGGTCCTTTTTTACCGCCAAGCACGAGGTGTACGTCGAGTCCGGCATACGCACCTGCTGCAGCGGTGATCCGGCAGAAGTTGGATTGATATGCTCCTGTGGTGACGATTGTATCTGCCTTCTTTTCAATTACATCGGCAATGAGGTATTCCATTTTACGGACTTTGTTACCGCCGAACGCAAAACCGGTCAGATCGTCCCGTTTACAATACACGTTACAATTCAGTTCGTGTGAGATGTTCTCAAGTTTATAAAAGGGAGTCGGAGTAAATGCGAGTTTCTTTTTGGGGTAGCGGTTGAGTATTTGTATGGGGGTCATTGATGAAAATTTCTTTTATATTATTTCAGCTTTTTTGCTTTAATAAACTCATAGAATACGAATAATGCAAGCGCACCGGGGAACCAACCGACCTTCGAACATTAGATGTCGAAGAATAATGAACAGATCATAAACCGGATGGGGTTGTTGTTATCTCTTCCGGTTTTTTTAAATCTTATTCGGTGGGTTCTGTTTTATTACTGATAGCTGCAATGTTCAATTCCGCTTCTTTTATTTCAATTCCATACTTTTCCTTTTCTGCAGGCATTTCCCGCAGCGGCATCAATCCGAACATTAATGAAAGCAAAAGATACATTGGAACTTTCCCCAAAAAGCTGTATTTTAGTATCAATTTTAAGTTACCCATTTCTGCAATTGTAATCAATTGTTTTTTGATCAATGAGCGAAGCGAATTAATAGAGGGGCTTGAAATAACTAAATATGTTTATGATTTCACATTTCAGACTTATACTCGGCGTAATTTTTTTGGGAACCGGGATATCTAAGATCCCGATGTTTGAAGCTTTTGCATATAGTATTACCGAACTCGTTCCCCTCTCGGGGACCGTTCTGACAGTAACCGCAGTCGCGGCGATCGGGTTTGAGATCGTCGTTGGTCTGGGACTTATATTTAATAAATGGACCCGGCTTTTCAGCGGACTCCTCGCGCTGATGATCATTGCGTTTATCGTTATGCTTTCTTCTGCTTTATTCAGATATGAATCGTATATTTGTACGTGTTTTGGAGTGCTGGGGCTTAAACTTCCGGTCAAGGAGCAGATTATTATCGATATGGTGCTTCTCATTATGACACTGTTCGTATTTCTTTACAGTCATACCGAATCAAAGTATTTTGCAAGCATCCGACAACACTCTATGAAGATTATAGCATCGGCGGTTACGATCAGTATAATATGGTCGGGGTTGATTATTGTTCAGCCGCGGGCGATCTTCGGTGAAAAACCCGAGCTCACAATCAATACACAACTGGTCTTTGATCAAATACCTCATCGTGATTCATTTCATCCACAGCTTGTATTCATGATAGATATGATAGATTTTCTCTGTCCCGATTGTGTTGATGATTTTGTCGGAATGGCTGAACGCATCACCGAAAAACCGAAGGGAATTTCCGATAACGTTTTCATCCTTGTGAAACGTGTTGATTTTATGGAAATGGATGAACAATACGAAATTATCGAAGAATGGCGTGCAGAGCATGACTATCCATTTTCCATGCCCATAGATACAAATGATATATTTATACGGGCGGATCTTGATAAGTCCACAGCGTTGCTGTATACCGGTCTCGGTTCGCTTGAAGATGTAGAAACGTTTCCTATGGGACCGC
>PWJF01000188.1 GCA_003560935.1 Ignavibacteriales bacterium | reverse complement strand
CGATAATAGATATAAATCCGATTGACATTTTATAACCCCTTATTTATATTGATATTATCTGTTTACAAATAATTCAATAAGACATATTCAGAATCACGGAGAAAGCACACATGCCTGAATCATCACTGGATGCTCTCGGAATGATTGAAACCAAAGGTCTCGTCGGATCTATCGAAGCGGCAGACGCAATGGTAAAAGCCGCAAAAGTAACACTCATCGGAAAAGAGGCGATTGGTGGAGGGTATGTGACGGTCATGGTTCGCGGAGATGTCGGAGCGGTGAAAGCAGCCACAGATGCAGGAGCAGCCGCTGCACAGCGCGTCGGTGAACTCGTTTCGGTACATGTCATTCCTCGTCCCCATAGCGATGTGGAAATGATACTGCCACAACGCCCGGCCTCGAAGTAATACTTGAATATATAATGTTTCAACACGCCCTCGGACTTATTGAAACACGCGGTCTCGTCGGTGCAATCGAAGCAGCCGATGCGGCGCTGAAGACATCACACGTACAGCTTGTGGGTCAAGATCGTGTAGATGCGGGGCTTGTCACGATTAAAATTATCGGTGAGACCGCAGCGGTACGTACCGCTGTCGACGCAGCAGCAGCAGCAGCTCAACGAATCGGAGAGCTTGTATCGGTGCATGTTATACCGCGTCCGCACGATGAATTAGTCCAGTTTATGAACGGGACTTCATACAAAGATGTCGGAAAAAATATTAACCAAACTCAGAACAAGGTTGTATCACACACCGAAGCGCACGAAGATGTAGACGAGTATAAAAGTCAGCTCGATAAACTGACAGTACATCAACTGCGTACGCTTGCCCGTTCGGTTGAAAACTTATCGATTCAAGGACGTCAAATTTCTATGGCAAACAAGAAACAATTGATCGAGGAACTACTACGTGCTCGCTTCGGGTAATTACTTTCGCGCAGGAATATGAAGAAGTTGAATAGGACACCGGTTGTTATTGCTTCAATAATTTTTGCCATCGGACTATGGCTAACCGTTAACCTGGGTTTCGATTACACGACAACCAAAGACATTCCAATCGTTATTCAAAATCTTGCGGATGATATCGCACTTCGTCAATCACCTCCCGACTATATACGCGCTCGAGTGAGAGGCGAGGGGTGGAAATTACTTGGAATGAAAATCGGCGGCGATACGAAATATATCATCGATATGGAAAATGAGCGATCGTCCGTTATCCTTCGGACATCGGCTGATCTCTCCGAACGAGTACGAATTCCAAGCGGCATCGATATCACCGAACTCACGCCGTCTCAACTTACACTCGAACTGGACCCAAAAATAGAAATACGTATCCCGATCGAACCCGTTCTTGATGTTACATTCCGGGAAGGATTTAACAGAGTAGGACCGGTATCACTCAACCCGGACAGTGTAACAATCCGGGGTGCGGAATCGGTAATTTCAGCCATTGACCGATGGAAAACCAAACAATTGATATTGCGAGACCTGCGTGAACCGGTTCGCAGGACTGTTGATCTTTCCGATTCCTTATCACGCATTTTATCATTCAATATTGAATCATCCGAAATACGATTTGATGTGCAACCAATTGCGGAAAAAACAATTTCCGGTTTGCGCGTAAATGTTGAAGGAGTTCCTGCAAACCGGGAGGTAGCGATCATCCCACCCCGGATCGACCTGGTTATCCGGGGAGGTATCAACCAATTAGCGGCGATTGACGAGGAAAGTTTTTCAGCACGTATCCTTTACCGGGATATACTTGCGGATACTTCCGGTACTATTACACCCAGAATAGACGGACCGGCCGAGGTCCGAATCGTACAACGCTCACCCGTCCGGCTGCAGTATGTAATCCGGAGAACTCAATAATCAAAACGGACGATCTATCCTGAGAAACACAACGGCCGAGGATGCGCGGTCGGTTCGCCAGGCAAAACCTAAGCGTGTGTGTCCATCGCGTGATCCGAACCCAAACCCTATTGAAGTATTCAATTCGTTTAATGAAAAATCATCGAATCCCTGAAAGACACTTGCCGAACGAGCCGCCTGTCCGGTCCAACCGGAATCGACGAAAAATAAAAGCGTCATACCGCCAAACATACTTCGCGGTATGAAAGTAAGCTGTGAGAGAACATCGCCTCGTACGATATATTCTGCGTTAAAAAGCAGCATCCGGTTGCCAAAGAATATCTTATGGGGATACGCCGGTAGTGTTCCCAAACCGCCGAGTTCAAATATTCGTTGCACGGGTAAATCACCTTCCGATGAGCCGGCGCGGAAACGTACATTAAAATTATCATACCTTGATATCGGGTAATACCTGCGTACATCCAGAATATATTGAGTATAATCCATATCGCTGTTGAGAGATGGAGACGAATACTCCATCGACGCCAATAAACTCCATCCGTCTATCCGGCTCGGCGCCGGTTTCACCGAACTTAAATTAAAAGCAACACGTATAGCATTTAAACGTCCCTCATCGATAGGGGGATTCAAACGGAACGAACGGTCACGTACGAAGAGCGCCCAATCGGTACGATTCGGCATACTGGAATGTATCTCGTTAAGATATTGCACCCTGAAATGCGTTGAGAACCGCTGTGTATTAAGATAATGACCCGTATACAATGAGAACCCTTCACGATCATAATAATCCCGGTAATCTCTATGGAAGAAAAATGCAGCGAGATCGTTTTCGGTGCGTCCGATCAGCCATTCGTCATTTGTATCGGTAAGTGAGTACACTTCACCGCCGGCCTCGATTAAGCCGTCGCCGCCGATCGAATACTGGCGCGCCGCTCCTAATTGTCCGCGCCAGCGATGAGCTTTAAACGCATAGCCGATCTGCCCGTATAATGAAACCGCCATCGATCCATCCCAGTATAAGTTTTTCCGCGACCCTGCATTGATCGAAAATCCCTCCGCGCGGTTGAATCCGAACCAGAAGGGAGTTAATTGAACATCACGGACGGTAAGATCTTCCTGGAATTGATTGCTTAATTGATAGGGCACCCGGTGCGCCGGTCTCCGCTCTTTGTATACGATATCGACGTCTACATCCTCTTTTTCCTCTATCCGTCCGGTTATCTCACCTCCGTCAATATATACTTTCCCGTTCACCGCGGTAACTTCTCCGAGAACCTTTCCTCCTTCTACGACGATCGCGTCTCCATTCAAAACAAGTACATCGCCCTCGATGTGACCGCGAACCGTTATGGAGCCGTTTCGAACGACAACATTCCCCTGGATGCGGTCACGTTGGTCGATAACGACATCACCCGTGAAGTGTATCGCACCCCGTCTGCTGTCGAACGTAATGTGCATCGTCGAGGTATCGGGTACCTCCTCATCATACGCTTCACTTCCGATTTGCCACATGATTTCCCGTTCGATCTTATCGATAATATTATCGATTAATTTGTTGAAACGGCTGGTCGCATCGGTGTGAGTTGTATCGCTTCTTTGGTGTTTTGTTGTTTGGGCTTCTACCGGAATGCATAGTAATAAAGCCGGAATGGTTAGGAGTAGCAATAAAGATCGGAACATAGTAAAATCCTCCGTCACAGGAATAAATTAGTAACCGGGAAAAACTATTCATTCAGGTATTCGAATATACGGATTGTTCCGGGAAAAGTTACGCTTTCAACATTAAAAAACCCCGACCGCATTTCCTGCAATCCGGGTTTGTTTAAACGTTCGGGTTGAATAAATCCTACAATCAACCGGCTTTTGCCATAGCCCGTGCCTGCATTTCGCTCAGTTCGTTCTCATAGAAGAATTTCTCCTCACCGAATGCCGGCGTAAGCTGGTCGAGCCAGCTCGCTTTTGGATCATATTTAGCAAAAAATGGCTGTTGTACCCAGTCAGGGTTACGACCCTGAATAAAACGCAGAACAATCACTTTTTCACCTTTTATCTCGGTAACACCCTGGACTTCAACTTTTCCGGGTGTGGCCGACATGCTCGGACCCCGTACAGTCCGACCGAGACCGGAAACTTTCTTCCAGGCATTACGGAAAATGTCCCACGCTTCAACCAGCGGCACTTCAAAATAATTACGGGCGCCCGTATCGCGCTCGACAAACATGTAATACGGAATTAATCCATCACGTACCTGATTCCGCCACATTGTCTCCCAAACTGTAGAATCATCGTTAATGTGGCGAATGAGCGGCGACTGGGTACGGATCTGCGCTCCGGTGTCACGGATACGACGAATTGCTTCCTGAGCAATTGGCGTCTCGAGCTCAACCCAGTGGTTATAATGACCCATAAATGCAACATGCTTGCCGGTCTCGACAAGCTTTTCGATAAGCTGTAAGAATTCATCGGCATCCTGATCGGTAACGAAGCGCTGCGGCCAGTAGGCAACCGCTTTGGTTCCTATCCGGATTGTTTGGACGTGATCCAGCTCTTTTTCCTGGAACGGTTCAAGATATCGTTTAAAAACCCGTGTTTTCATTACCATCGGATCACCGCCGGTAAAGAGTATATCACTGACCTCTTTATGCTGCCGGAGGTACTCAACAAGCTGTGATGCTTCTTTGCTGGCAAATTTCAATTCGTTAATGCCGACAAACTGTGCCCACCTGAAACAGAATGTACAATATGCATGGCATGTCTGCCCGGATGTCGGGAAAAAGAGTGCTGTCTCCTTGTACTTATGCTGAACACCCGGTAATGGTTGGCCGTTTACTTTGGGTACGTTCAACTGCATCTGACCCGCCGGATGAGGATTGAGAGTATAACGAATCTCATCCACTTTCTTCTTCAATTCTTCTTTCGGCGCATTTTTCCGCAGTAAATCCGCTACATCGTTAAATGCCTTATCGGAAAGCATTTCTTTCTGCGGGAAGGTTAATTGAAATATCGGATCGGCAGGTATATTATCCCAATCGATAAGCTCATTAAGAACATATTGATTAACTTTAAAGGGTAAAACCCGCGAAACGACCTTCATAGAAAATCTCTGCTCCGGATCCAGCTTTTTAACCTGAGGGATCTCTTCCAGATCCTTCGGGGTATAATGCCGGAATTCGGTATATTTTGTCAGAGGATTGCTCGTTGGCCGAACAGTTCCCTCCGGTTTAACGTTGGTCGCTGTCAGTGTCATCTGACACCCCTTTCTGTTATATGTGAAAGAAATACCACAAACTATCACCCCTCCCAAAGGATAATTACCAAAAGAATTTTTAAAATGAGGGAGTGAGCAATTGTGTAAATAGTAATACGTTTAATTAGGGAAAAATATCGGAAAAAGTCAACAGTAAACACTACAACTCCTTAATTATCAACTACTTCAGGGTTTGTTATTATGCGGCGATGTGATGGTAGAATAATATTCCAATGAGTGGTATTCAGAGAGGAAAGTACGGACCGATAGGTAATGGTATGAATAAACTATGTAAATAATCCGTAAACTCAGAACTCAGGCACTTCTGCGCGCGGCATCTACTTCTTCAACAGCTTCAATAATCAGCGGGAAATATCTATCAAGTCCGCAATCGAGGTTGTTTCGTACAATGCAGGCTCCACTCTCTGTCTGATGTTTACATTGTGTACAAACGTGATTGCGTAATTCCACAACATAATCCTCAACCCGATCGCTTTGTACCCGCTGTATGGATTGCACTATTTCAGGTAAAAATTCTTCTACCGCACAAATCTCATCAAAATGGAGCATACAATTGCCTTTTTCGTCCGTATCGATACACCGGGAGCACACCCGGTGCCGAATAGCTTGCAGGTATTGATCTGTCATACGGCCTCCCATTTTTGAGAAATTATTTGCTGCATTCACCGAAAAAGTTCCGGAATTCAATAAAATTCTGATTTCTCTATTCCGGTGGTTGCATTTATCATAAATTATTGCAATTTTTATGCCATTGGAATATAGATATGCCTCCCCCCGAGGAACATACCCTGCTGTCGTTCCCACGTTGGAACTGTTCCTCGGGTAAAGGAGGCTCGCGCCTGATCCACGGCGACCCCTGATGCCTATTACAACCCGCTGCGGCGGGTTATCCGACTCTCAAACCTAAACTATTCGCTCTTTTAATACTTTGGCAATTGCACGCGAGCGTGAATGTACCTGCAGTTTGCTGTAAATATTTTTCACATGCGAATCGATTGTATGGTGACTGACAACTAACCGTTCGGAAATTGCTTTCTTGGTCAGTCCTTCTATCATCAGTCGTAAAATCTCTTTTTCCCTGTCGGTCAGATTATAATCATCGCGCGGGGCATTCCCCTGCGAAAACATTTCAAGAACTTTACGGGCGATTCTCGGATTTATCGGAGCACCGCCGTAACTGATATCGAGTATTGAATCAACGAGCCGCCGGGCCGGAGCGTTTTTCAGTAAATACCCCGAAGCCCCTGAACATATTGCACGAAACACCTTATCATCGTCGTCATACACAGTCAGCATGATAACATCGGTGTTCGGTGCTAATGCTTTAATCCGTTCGATCGCATCGAGTCCGCTCATACCCGGCAGACCGATATCAAGCAGGACTGCACTCGGTGCATAATCCCGTTTCAGTTCAAGAAGCATTTGTTCACAGGATGAGAACGCTTTCTCGCAGTACATCCTGTCCGACTGATTGATCAGGTTTGCAACCGTTCTTCTGAAGGTCGTATTATCTTCCACCAGCCAGATGCTGATGGCATTTGTTTTGGGCTTTTGTATAACCGATCCGTTAATCATCACATGGTACCTTTACATTAATTCTGCTTTTAATTCGATAATAGTCCCCGCACCGAGAGCACTTTCGATGAACAACATGCCGTGTATCTGTTGCGCCCTGTAGCGCATATTTTCTAATCCGTTTCCGTCTGCAGACTGTGATGCATCGAAACCGATGCCGTCATCTGCAATCCTCATCCGGAATATACCGTCACTCTCCCGGATATCGATCGAAACTGATT
>PWJF01000017.1 GCA_003560935.1 Ignavibacteriales bacterium | reverse complement strand
CGTACATCAATTCAATAAAGTAGAGATGGTTCGCTTCTGCAAACCTGAAGAATCATACGACCAGCTCGAGGAGCTTGTCGGACATGCAGAGGTGATCCTGAAAGAACTGAAGATACCGTACAAGGTTCAGCTACTGTGCAGCGGCGACTTAAGCTTTGCGGCATCCAAGTGTTATGATATCGAAGTCTGGGCGCCGGCGGAACAGAAATGGCTCGAAGCGTCAAGCTGCAGTAATTTTGAAGATTTCCAGGCGCGACGGATGAACATCCGCTACAAACCCGACCCGAATGCCAAACCGGTATTCGTGCATACCCTGAACGGTTCCGGTCTTGCAACTTCACGCCTTATGGTAGCGTTATTAGAAAACTACCAGACTCCAGAGGGCAAGATTATTGTGCCGAAAGTATTGCAACCTTTTTCCGGTTTTGAGATAATTGGATAGTCTTTACAGATTAAAACCATATTTCCGGCGTCATCGCTGGCTGCTCGCTGCAGGGTTCGTTGCGGTCCTGCTGTCGAACGTATTCGAAGTGCTTGTGCCGCTTATCATTCGCGAAGCCGTCGACGGTTTACAGGAAGGGGCGACCATGCGCGATTTCTTCGGGTACGGCGCGATGGTTGTCGGCGTCACTGCATTAAGCGGCATCTTCTCCTTTATTACACGGCAGACGATTATCGTTGCATCCCGTAAAATGGAATACGAACTGCGGAACGATTTCTACGCTCATCTGCAAACACTCTCCATTTCGTTCTATAATAATACCACCACCGGCGACCTGATGGCGCACACCACGAACGATATCAATCAGGTGCGGAATTTTCTTGGTCCCGGTATTATGTATTCTACAAGTACGTTTATCAGGTTCGTGATTATTCTCGCTATTATGTTGTCGATAAACCCGGTGTTGACGCTGCTTGCTCTGCTGCCGCTGCCGCTAATATCCGTGATCGTGTTTTATATAGGAAGGATAGTTCACAAAAAGACGATCCGCATTCAGGAGCAATTCTCGAACATCACTTCACGTGCGCAGGAAAATCTATCCGGTATTCGAGTTATAAAGGCGTTCACGCGCGAACAATTCGAGATCGATCAATTTAAGAATCTCGGAGAGGAATATTATCGCAGGAACATGGGATTGATACGTACGCAATCATTAACGCGTCCAGTATTATATCTGCTCGTGGGTATATCGCTTATAATTGTGTTATGGTACGGAGGGTTAAGTGTTATAGACGGACGTATGACACTCGGTGACGTGACCGCTATGATGATTTATCTTGGAATGCTCATCTGGCCGATGATTGCCTTCGGATGGGTGTTTAATATTATTCAACGAGCTGCGGCGTCGATGGGGCGGTTAAACAAAATATTCGACAAACAGCCCGACATTATCGACGGTCCCGAAACCGATCATTCGATAAAAGATTTGCATGGAAATATTACATTTAAGAATGTATCATTCTCATATCCCGGGGCATATGAACCCGCACTCAAAAATATCAAACTGGATATCCCGGCGGGAAAAACGGTCGGTGTTATTGGATTTACCGGATCGGGAAAATCAACTCTGGTATCATTGATACCGAGATTATACGACATTGCCGACGGGGAAATCCTGATCGACGGTAAGCCGATTAAAAAGATACCGATATCTACACTGCGCTCGCATATCGGTTATGTACCGCAGGAAACGTTTTTATTTTCCGAGTCGATCCGTGAGAACATCGCATTCGGACAGAACGGGACCGAAAAACATCTTGTTGAGCGGGTAGCGGATATTGCGCATTTGTCGGGGGATGTGGACGATTTCCCGAAGAAATTCGATACCATTATCGGCGAGCGGGGTATTACGCTCTCGGGCGGACAGAAACAGCGGGCGAGTCTTGCACGGGCGCTCGCACGCGATCCGAAGATTCTCATCCTCGACGATGCATTCTCGGCGGTGGATACGTATACCGAAGAATCGATTCTGTCAAGACTCCGTGATGAAATCCGTGAGCGTACAACATTTTTGATCAGTCACCGTATATCAACCGTAAAACAAGCGGACGTGATCATTGTGCTCGATAACGGAGTGATAGTCGAACGTGGTACTCATGAAGAACTGGTTGAGCATGGTGGTATCTATGCAAGCTTACATCAGAAGCAATTGCTTGAAAAAGAACTTGATGAGATGTAAGATTGTTTTACCCAAAATAGTTTGGTATTAATCTCTTTTACTTAGACAATTGAATCCCGGCGGCATTATGTAACCATGCCGGGCAAGTTATAAATAAATTCGTAATTCCAAAATGGCAATGCACGACGATGAAATACTGGGTAAAGCGTACGATGCGAGTTTAATGCGGCGGTTATTGTCGTATTTAAAGCCGTACCGCACGTACGTCGTCGCGGCGATTGTGTTGAACATACTATTCGCCGCCATGGGACCGCTGCGCCCGTATCTCACAAAGATCGCGATCGACGATTATATAATTCCCGGCGATCATACCGGGTTAATGATGATCATCGGGATATTATTCGGACTGCTGATTCTACAGGGTTTTCTTCAGTATGTGATGAGTCTTGTCACTGAGTGGATAGGTCAGAAAGCGATTTTCGATCTGCGGATGCAGGTATTTAAACATCTTCAGAAGTTATCGCTTCGATTTTTTGATAAGAATCCCATCGGTCGATTGGTCACGCGAACCACAAACGACGTCGAGTCACTGAACGATATGTTTTCGTCGGGCGTGGTTACCATCTTCAGCGATATATTTGTGATCTTCTGGATCCTTATTTTCATGTTTTTCATGAGCTGGGAGTTATCGCTTGTGACTCTGACGGTACTGCCGTTTTTATTTTATGCGACCTGGGTATTCAGGCGAAAGGCGCGCGATGCGTATCGCCAGGTGCGTAAACATCTTGCCCGGCTGAATGCGTTCCTGCAGGAACATATCAGCGGAACGATCGTTCTGCAGATCTTTAGCCGTGAGAAAAAAGCCCGCGAGCAGTTCGAGCGGATCAATTCAGAGTACCGCGATGCATACATGCATTCGATTTTTTACCATGCGGTTTTCTATCCGGTCGTCGAGCTTATCAGTGCTGTCGCGATAGGTTTAATTATCTGGTACGGAGGCGGGAATGTCGTCCAGGGTGCATTAACTATCGGTATTTTGATCTCGTTTATTCAGTATACGGAAATGTTCTTCCGTCCGATTCGCGATCTTGCCGAAAAATATAACATAATGCAGACTGCAATGGCGTCTTCCGAACGCATCTTTAAATTGCTGGATGATACATCGATCATACCCGATCCCGGGACATCCGTCCCATTAGATACGGTCGAAGGCGAAGTCGAGTACCGGAATGTCTGGTTCGCATATAATTCCGATGAATATGTGCTGCGGGATGTGTCGTTCCATGTGAATCCGGGTGAGACCGTTGCGCTTGTCGGCGCAACCGGCGCAGGGAAAACATCGATCATCAATCTGATGACACGGTTCTACGATATCCGGAAAGGGGAGATACTGGTTGACGGCATAGATATCCGGTCGGTACGCAAAGCCGATCTTCGAAACCATATAGCGATAGTATTGCAGGATGTGTTTTTATTCTCCGGAGACATCAAAAATAATATCACACTCGGAGATGATAGTATAACAATGGATCGTGTCCGTGAAGTATGTGCCGCTGTCGGTGCGGACAAATTTATCGAGCGATTGCCAAACGGATACGATGAATCTGTCAAAGAACGAGGCGCAACCCTCTCGGTTGGACAGAAGCAGTTGTTGTCCTTTGCGCGTGCCCTTGCGGTTGATCCGAAGATATTGATCCTTGATGAGGCAACAAGCAGCGTTGACACCGAAACGGAGATCCTTATACAGAAAGCAATCCAGCGTCTGCTCAAAGGCAGAACGTCGATCGTTATCGCGCACCGGTTATCGACAATACAGCGGGCGGATAAAATCATCGTGATGCACAAAGGCAGGATCCGCGAGATCGGAAAACATCATGAGTTGCTCGCCCAGCAGGGGATTTACTATAGATTGTATCAGTTGCAGTATAAGGATCAGATTGAGGCGCAGACAAACGGGGTTGTTGAAAAAAACAGCTCTTTGTAATTGTAAGCAGCCGTATAACAAGTAACATATTGTAATTCCCCCCGTATATTTATGATATATCCGGCATTTCAGTTATATCCCCAATATTGAAATAGATTGCCGGATCAGGTATATTATGTGATAGAGGCAGAACTATGAGCAGACAATCCATATCACTCGCACTCGGCGGCGGAGGCGCCCGCGGCATAACCCACCTCGGTGTATTACGGGTTTTCGAAGAAGAAAACATTGTTCCCTCGTTTATAGCCGGTACGAGTATGGGGGCGGTTATCGGTGCAATGTTTGCACGCTATCGCGATACCAGGGAAATGGAAGAGAGAATTGCCAATCTTGTTAACAGTGAATTTTTACATAAAGCGGGACTCGATTCGTATGCATCATCCGACACGACGTTACAGAAACGCGGGCTCGAGTATGTTTTCGGGAGACTCCGGCAGAATGTTCAGCTAACCCGGGTGTTCACCCGTTCCGGTACAATACCGGTCGAGTGGCTGCGTGAAGCGATGGAAATTTTGGTTGACGACGTCGATATAGCCGACTTGTCGATTCCCTTCTGCGCGGTTGCAACCGATATTAACACGGCGAAACCGGTGCTGTTTCAGTCGGGGCCTGTTCGGACCGCGCTCACCGCAAGTTCAGCCATACCCGGTGTGTTTACTCCGTTCGAATTAAACGATATGAAACTTGTAGACGGCGGCGCTTCGTATCTGACGCCGGTGCCTCCGGCAAAGGAATTCGGCAGCGCGCCGGTAATCGCGGTCGATGTAAGCAAATCGCTCGATAATTCTACTTTTTCCGACCGTGGATATGGAATATTTTTTCGCAGCGGGGATATCGCGATGTCCAATTACAACACGATGCTGCTCGAACAGGCGGATGTCGTGATCCGGCCCGACGTTGCCGCGATCACCTGGGCGGATTTCAAAAGATATCGTGAGTTGATCGAAAAAGGGTACATCGCAGCACGTGGGAAGATAACCGAGATCGACGCTGTTGTACAGAAGGAGAGTTCGTTTTTACAACGGTGGTGGGGAAAAAGAAAACAAAAGATTTCGAACTCGACAGGATAAAAAAAGTGGAGCGGAATAACATTCCGGCTCCACCTGTTCAACCTTCCATTCATTCAACCATGCACTCTTTTTATGGCGTATAATACATCGGAGCATCCGGACCGAGCGGCAATCCCGTCAGCATCCAGACGATCAATACCGGTATACGAACCAATGCGATAAATATAGCGAAAGGAAGCATCAGTGCTATAATAGTACCGATACCGGCATCTTTTACATACTTCTGAGCGAATGTAATGATCAGCGGGAAGTACGGCAATAACGGCGTTAAGATATTCGTGTATGAATCGCCGATACGGTATGCCGCCTGCGTCAGCTCGGGCGAATAGCCCATTAACATCAGCATCGGCACGAAGATCGGTGCCATGATCGCCCATTTGGCAGACGCACTGCCGATGATCAGGTTGATAATCGATGCGACAAGCACAAATGCCACAATTAACGGTATACCCGTCAGACCGATTGCCTGTAAGGCGCCAGCGCCGGATATTGCCGTGATGATTCCGAGATTCGACCAGTTAAAAAATGCAACGAACTGTGCCGCGACAAATGCGAGCACGATATATCCGCCCATGCTCGCCATCGAGTCGCCGGTCATCTTGGCCGCATCTTTATCCGATGTAATCGTTTTTGTGACCAATCCATAAACTATTCCAGGCAAGATGAAAATGATCATCATAAGCGGGACTATACTATCGAGGAGCGGACGAATACTTCCTTCATCGCCGCGTAAAATACCGTCATAGGGGATTGACATATAGGCAACAACGCCCAGTGCTGCGAGGACAGTAATCACTGCTGCTGTCAGTCCTCTTTTCTCTTCCGGTTTTAAGCTGTCGTCTTCTTTCATAAGCCCTTCGGTATCTTCATACTTGCCGAGCCGTGGCTCCACCACGCGGTCGGTGACCCAAGTACCTACGATCAAAACGATGAAGCTGGAGGCGATCATGAAGTAGTAGTTCACCGCCGGGTTGATGACCATATCGGGGTCGATGATCTGCGCTGCGGAAGTGGAGATGCCTGCCAGGATGGGATCGATGGAGCCGATGAAGAAGTTGGCTCCGAATCCGCCGCTCACACCGCAGAATGCGGCTGCAAGTCCGGCCATGGGGTGTCGGCCCAATGCATGAAAGATCATGGCTCCCAACGGGATAAGGATAACATAACCGGCTTCTACTGCCAGACCCGACACGATACCGGCCAATACTACTGCTGCAGTGATGAATTTGCTGGGCGCACTGAGAACCAGCGCACGGATCATAACGGCAAATAACCCTGTGCCCTCTGCCAGTCCAATACCAACCATTACCACCAGCACATAGCCCAGGGGCGGGAAACGCAGGAAATTGTCAAGTATGTTGGTGTACATCCAGCGGATGCCATCGGCGCTGAGCAGGTTATTTACGGTAACAGTCTGACCGTCGGCCGGATTTACCGCCGATGTGCCCAGGGCGTATGTGAGCCACGACAGCAGAACCACAACTACCGCCAGCCCGCCGAATATGGTGGCCGGGTGGGGGAGTTTGTTTCCTACTATTTCAATAAAGTCAAGGGCTCGTGCAAACAGGCCTTTCGGCTTTGCTTTCAGGTTTTCGGGTGAGTTTCCCATTTGGTTCAGTTATTTGGTGAAATATGGATTCGTAATATCGGCTTTCTACCGCAAGGCGCTCATAAAAACAGCGACAAAGATATAATTTTTGATGTAAGAACCGCAAGGAGCGCAAGGTTTTTCGCAAGGAGCGCAAGGAGTTTAGTGGCCCATTGCGCG
>PWJF01000038.1 GCA_003560935.1 Ignavibacteriales bacterium | reverse complement strand
GCCACAAGTAAGCGCCGCAAAGAAATAGATATATCCGGCCATTCCAAGAACCGTTGGAAAAAGGGTTACAGGAATCAATCCCGTACAGTAAATGACAATCATTCGTACGGTACTTTTACCATCCGGTTCGACTACCGGTAACATCGGAAATCCTCCCCGTTCGTAATCTTTCCGGTACATCCACGCAATACCCAGAAAATGCGGCATCTGCCAGAAGAATACTACAGCGAAGAGTATCAATGCTTCAAGCGAGACCGTACCGGTAACAGCCGTCCATCCGAGCACCGGCGGCATTGCACCCGGGAATGCACCGATTATTGTTGAATGCGGCGAGACACGTTTAAGCGGAGTATATACACCGATGTACCCGATTAACGTCAATGCTCCGAGTAGCGCGGTAATCGTATTCACTGCAACTGTAAGGTAAACAACACCCATCAACGATAAACCGATACCGAGAATAAGCGCTTCGGTAGGATGTACCCTGCCTGACGGTACCGGACGGTTGCGGGTACGGTTCATCAATACATCGCGTTCACGTTCAATATAATGATTTAAGGCGCCGCCGCCCCCCGAAATACATGCAATTCCGAACAATGAATTAACAAGCAGTAATATATTCGGCGATCCATGCGAAGCGATGTAGAACGCCGCAAGCGCCGTAACTACAACAAGAAATGTTATGCCCGGCTTTGTTAAATCCCAATAATCCGCTAATCGTGTCTTCTCAAGTTTCAGCGCTGCACTTTGCATCTATCTATCCGTTATTTATTGAATTTTCTGTGGAGTTATTGCTGTATGAACATGTCGCGGTACCGGCTTTATCAGATGATGTGCAAATAGCGCCGAAGCGGCAGCCGTCGCGAGTATAAGTGCACCCGTTACAACATGAAAGGTCGCAACGGCTACCCCTTTACCTGTCCAGATCACAAATGCACCAAGTGTAATTTGCACGACAAGTAATAGTAATAATAATACAGCAGGTAATACGAATGCATTTTCTGATGAATAATATTTAAATACATGAACGGAAAACCAGACAATTACGATTGTAACACCGACCGCTCAGATTCGATGAAGAAAATGCACCAGAATATCCGCCGATTCAACCGGTGGTATTATCCGTCCGAACGCAAGCGGGAAATCGGGTATAGCGAGGCCCGCCTCCATGTGGCGCATAATTGCACCGATTATCAATTGCATATAAACTGTTAGAAGAAGCACTATTGAAATAGTTCGAAGCGATGTTTTCTGCGGTTCGAGAGAATGCTGCATGGAGCGCATCCAGTATGGAGATGTAAATAAAGCAATTGCTATAGTGAGGCAGAAGAATGTTTGCGCAAGCGTCGCATGGAACACAGAGACCGGTACGGGTAAAAAGAAAAGAACCGTTATCCCGCCGAGAATTCCCTGAAATACTACGGTGCCGAGAGCAACCCAACCGAGTATCCGGAGCCACCTGCGTTCTTCTTTTTTATGCAGCCATAGTGCAAGAATGATAGTAAGCAAACCAATGAAGGTGGCAACCATACGATGTCCGTGCTCATAGAATATACCGCCCACCATCGGCGGCATGAGCATACCGTACGAAAGAGGCCAATCGGGAACGGCAAGGCCCGAACCGGTACTGGTGACAAGTCCGCCCCAGTACAATAAAACAGCGGTTGAAATTGCAACCAATACAGCGTATCGATGAAGCCAGCGTGATCGATTATTCATTACTTAATTCTGAATGTAAATTTTTTGTTCCTCGTGTTTTTTCCGTTTTACCGTTCTATATATTACAACGGCGAATGTCATAAAGATTAAATACGGTATTGCAAGTAAATACAGAATACCCGAATTCAATCCTGCCGCCATTTCGGCCCCTTCTTCGGAAGACTGCACGGATGCCCCACACATCGCACATTGTGCATGGAGACCGACGGGGGATACGATTGCCGTTACTATTAAAACAACCATACAAACTGTTATTTTTTTCATACTATCTCCCTCTATAAAAATCTCGTAGTGCCTTCATATAGCAGAGCAACGGCTAACGCTACGATCAGTATTAATGGCAGCAATATGGAATAAATTAAACTCAGCCGTTCGAATTTGAGATGCATAAAATATGCTACGATCAAACCGCCTTTCATAAGAGCAATTATAACGATAAAAAGGTTATGCAGCCAGCCGGGTAAGCCGAGCGGTGAAACGATGAAACCGGCAATAGTAATTGCTAATAGCCAGATCCATACTTTAATGTAAACTTTTTTACTGTGTTCCTGTTTGCTCATGGTTTATCCTCATTCAATGAGTGTTTACAATAAATAAAAGAAGGTAAAGACAAACACCCACACAAGATCAACAAAGTGCCAGTAGAGACCCACTATCTCGACGCCTTCGTAGGATCCTCTTCTTTCATAGAAACCACGCTTCACTTTGAGAGCCGTTATAGTTAGCAGTATTAAACCGCTCAGTACATGCAAACCGTGGAATCCTGTGATCATAAAAAAGGTCGCTGAGAATAACGGCACACCCCAGGGATTTGAAGTCATCGTTGCACCGTCGTGTATGATATGATACCACTCATATACCTGGCACAGAATAAAAATCGATCCGCCGAGAATCGTAAGCCCCAGAAACTTAAGGGCCTTTGTCCGATCGTTCTTATAACTCGCCGATACCGCAAGCGCCATAGTAAAGCTCGAACAAATCAGTATAAACGTCATCATTGCAACGAACAGCATCGGGGCTTCTACACCGATGAACGGAAAGGCGGTAAATACTTCGTAGGTATCTGGCCACCCCGCCGAGGTCACCCTGAACAACCCGTAGGCGGCAAGGAATGCACCGAATGTAAACGCATCGGACACAATAAAAATCCACATCATGTACTTACGCCACGACACTCCGAAAGGAGCTTTTCCTCCTCCCCATTCCGATTCCATTATTTTCTTTTGTTCAAGAACGGCATCGTGGTTCATTCTGATCTCCGGTAGTTCATGAAAATATTATGTGATAATTATGAAAATAAATAAATACACCCACAACACATCGAGGAAATGCCAGTAAGTTGCACACAACTCTACACCTAAACAATTGTTCTCGTTGTATCGTCCGAGCAAACCTTTGGTCGTTACCAATGATAAAGCAATAATTCCGCCTATCAAATGTACTATGTGAGTAACGGTCAGCATATAAAAGAATGCACTCGATGCGTTAGTATCGAGGTAGAGACCGCTTGCACGCAATTGTGCCCATCCCAAAAACTGTCCGGCTATAAACACACCCCCCAGTGCCACAGTAAGCAGCATAGCTTTTTTAAACAGATCGATTTTCCCCGCTTTGATTGACTTCAAAGCAAAATGTACAGCAACGCTGCTGAGTATTAATGCGCCGGTACCGTACCACATCACCGACGGCATACCGAATTGCAACCAATCTCCGGCACTCGACCGCACGATATATGCGCTTGTGAATGCGGCAAATAACATTACACTCGCGGCGATAAATAGCCACAACCCGAATTTTGCAGGATGAATCGGCAATGAATAATGCGATCTGCCCGGCGGCATTCCACCGCCCCATCCGCCTTTTCCGCGTCCGTCTCCGGATATCGGCGGTAGGATGGGTACCGATGTTCTCTTTCCCTTTTCTTTTACTATAGTTTCCATGTTCATTCTTTATCCATTTTCCCAAAACCCGTACTGTCTGTCTGCAATATAAAATCTTCTTTGCCGTCGGGAGTGCTGTACTCATGCGGTCCGCGGTAGACAGTCGGTATTTCGCCTTTCCAGTTACCGTGTCCCGGCATTGGATCATCCGTTGTCCACTCGAGCGTTGCGGCTTTCCACGGATTGGTTTCTGCCTTTTTGCCGAAGAACATGCTTCCGAAGAAATTAACGAGGAATATCACCTGTGCGGCGCCGGTAATGAGAGTGGCAATTGTTATAAACTCATTCATGCCGCCGTACTGCATGGTGTATTCGAACTCCGTAAATGCATAATACCGTCGCGGTACTCCGGTCGTTCCCATGAAATGCATCGGAAAGAAAATCAAATAGATGCCGACAAACGTGAGCCAGAAATGAATTCTACCCCACATATTGCTCATCATGCGCCCGTACATTTTCGGGAACCAATGATAAATGCCGGCAAATATTCCGAACAATGCCGCTGCCCCCATGACGAAGTGGAAATGTGCGACGACAAAATACGTGTCATGAAGCTGAATGTCGATAGGTGCATTTCCGAGAAAGATTCCTGTGAGTCCACCGGTGATAAACAACGATACGAGACCCATTGCAAACAACATGCCCGGTGTGTAATGTATCTTTCCACGCCACAAGGTTGTGAGCCAGTTAAATACCTTCACTGCCGACGGAACCGCAATCAAAATAGTCGTCAGAACGAATACCGAACCGAGGAACGGGTTCATCCCGCTGACGAACATGTGGTGTCCCCAAACTATGAACGATAAAAATGCAATCGCCAGCAAAGAAGCAATCATTGCCTTGTAGCCGAATAACGGTTTTCTCGCACACGTCGCGATAACTTCCGAGCAGATACCGAGTGCAGGCAGTGCAACGATATATACCTCCGGATGTCCGAAGAACCAGAATATATGCTGCCAAAGGATCGGACTGCCGCCTTCGTAACTCAAGAGTGCATCACCGACATATAAACCGGCGGGGATAAAGAAACTTGTTGCAAGGTGTTTATCGAGCAGTAGCATGATCGCGCCGGCAAGAAGAACAGGGAATGCGAGCAAACCGAGAATCGCCGCAATAAAAACCGCCCACACGGTCAACGGCATACGCCCCAACGTCATTCCTTTCGTGCGCAGATTCAGAACGGTCACAATATAATTCAGCGAACCGAATAACGACGAGACGATAAAAAGGGCTATACTCAACAACCATAACGATTGTCCGGCGCCGGAACCGGGTATCGCACTCGACAATGCACTGAGCGGAGGATATGCCGTCCATCCTGCAGCAGCCGGACCGCTTTCGACAAAAAACGACAGAAGCATTACCACGCTTGCAAGAAAAAACGTCCAGTAAGACAACATATTAATCAACGGAAATGCCATGTCACGGGCGCCGATCTGTAGCGGAATTAGGAAATTACCGAATGTTCCGACAAGTCCGGCAGTCAGAACAAAGAATACCATGATAGTGCCGTGCATGGTCATCATTGCAATATAATATTCCGGGGCAAGTATGCCTCCTTCAGCATACCTGCCAAGCAGGGTCTCAAATATGGGTATCTGCTGTCCCGGATAAGCGAGCTGGATCCTCATAACCCACGATAACCCCATGCCGATCAACGCCCATATCAATGCGGTTATCATATATTGCTTGCCGATCATCTTGTGATCGTAGCTGAATATATATTTACTTATAAAACTTTCTTTATGATGCTCAATATCAACATGAAGTGATGCTTGTTCCGATGACATCTATATAGTCCTCCGATTCGTAGTTTATTCCATTTCCCGCTGTTCGATGAGCCACTCCTCAAGCTCATCCATCGGTTGAACGACGACATAGCCCCGCATACGGTAATGTCCAAGTCCGCATAATTCTGCACATACAAGGTCGAATTCTCCCTCCATTGTCGGGGTGAACGAGAATGTTGTAGTCATTCCCGGCACCGCATCCATTTTTACTCTGAAATTCGGTAAAAAGACACTATGTATAACATCCTTCGATCGAATTTTCAATAGCACCGGATAGTCAAGCGGTATCCGGAGTTCGTTTAGAAGCATGATATCGTCTTCCGACGCGGGGTCCGTAGGATCAAGTCCTATCGGATTTGCCCGGGAAATTAATTCCGGTATTGTTCGTCCGAACTCTCCGTCTTCTCCGGGGTATCTGATATTCCATACGAACTGTTCACCGACTATCTCAACGACAAAAGCGTCGTCGGGCGGTTCGGTGTGAAATATCTTTCCCCAACCGACCTGACCGACGACAATGAGTGAAATAATAATGACAGCCGGAATAACCGTCCAGATAATTTCAAGTTTCTTATTGTCCGGATACCAAAAAGCTTTGTCGCCGTTGCCGCTTCCTTTATAACGAAAAGCAAAATAAACCAATAACAGGTGTGTCAGGATAAATACAATGCCGGTAATGATGAGGGTTGCCATGAATAGACTATCGATAAAACCCCCATGTTCGGAAGCAAGGGGAAGAAAGCCCGGGTCATGACCAACGAGATACCAAATACAAACAACTACACCGATGACAAAAAAGAGTACAAAAAGAAGACCATCTAAACGGCCTGATGTTTTCATTAACAAACCTCCGGGGATGGTTGCAATCCTGTAATTATGTGCAGGGGGTTGTCCAAAAAGTGACTAAGAATCTTTTCGTCGATTTTACACGAGATTCTTTTCCCGACAAGTCGGGATCAGAATGACATGACTCTATCATGGCTTTTTGGTCAACCCCTGCATCTATACAAAAGGCATTATTCCCGATCTTTCGGATCCCCACGTACTATGCCGGATCTGAAGTGAACGTGAATGTCAACTCCATTATTTCACTCTCACCTAATGTCACTCGTTGTGTCTGCTCGCCATATCTCTCATGCCATGCGGCTATCACATATTCACCCGGCGGCAGGTTACCCAATGTTACTGTTCCCTCATCTTTCGTTACACCAAAATACGGGTGCGGTAATATACCTGCATATGCACTCATCCAGGGATGAACATCGCATTTGAAAGGAAGCATTACTTCCGGCTGATTAAATGTTCGGGGAGTCTCCATTCCCTGTACCGGTTGTCCGATATTGAACTCACGATTTGCGCGTGCGACGGCATGAACGTTGTGTAATGTCGGGTCGCTGTTTCGTATTACGAGAGTTTGTCCGACCTGTAATCCAAAAACGCGCGGCTTGTACCAGCAGCCTTCTTGATCGAGCAAAGCACTTTCTTCGGGTACCGGGAAGCTTTTCCCTTCCAGTCCTTCCTTAACATAGACGAATACG
>PWJF01000264.1 GCA_003560935.1 Ignavibacteriales bacterium | reverse complement strand
TACTAAAATAAAGAATAATACAGCACGATACATAGTAGCCTCTCTTCGTTTGGAATAATGTAAGAATAAAATACTAATTTAAGAATATACAATAAAGTTTATTTCGGGCATAGCTCCGCCCCCTCGGTCACATTAATAACCAATATCGAACAATTATTAACTTACTGTTTTGACTACTTCAGCCCAACTGCCGCGAATTATCAGAACTTGAAGTTACCTATTGCAAATTGCAATAAAATAGCCGAGCAATAAATTGCAGGAGAATCATTATCTTTCTGGATACAACAATACCGGAAAATTCGTAGTCTGGTGGAAAAACTTGATAAGCCTGTGATTTACTTCGCAATGCAAGATACGATTCGTCAATCTTAACTCTATTCACGGTCGCCTGTTCTATAGTATAGTTCTCCCGCAACTGTGAAAATGCTGTTAATTCTGTTTGTCTCCCCCAGATTGAAATAGCTTTGTTTGGTTTCGCTTCTCTCGTCTTCACAAACTGCCTAGCCGGATAAAATGTTAACTGCCAACAATTAAAATAAGTAATTGTTATCGGTTTATAAATAGATTTAAGAAACAGATATTAACAATTACATACAAGCATTTTATAATGTCCGCACATGAAATTATGTCACAAATTTATCCATTTTACCCACTAAAATCAATACATTTTTGTTTTTTTTTACGAATAGTGAAAAATCGTATAATTTGGGGAATCGTCAGTTGGAAATGAATTGGAAACGGGGAAAAAACGCGCAATGCCCGGAATTGGGCATTGCGCGTTTTATTTGAGGCTTTAATTCGCACTCACTGCTGCATCTAATTTTTCACTCGCGGTTTTCCTCTTTTCCCGATACTTTAAAGCGATCGATAATACATCGTTCATCTCTTTTACAAAGTGGAATTGGAGTGCATCTTTAATGTACGGTGGTATTTCCTCCAGATCCCCTTTATTTCTCTCGGGTAAAATAACCGATTTTACTCCAGCTCTGTGAGCTGCCAGAATTTTCTCTTTAACTCCACCTACCGGCAAAACAAGACCGCGCAATGTGATTTCACCCGTCATTGCAAGATCGTTCCGGACAGGCATACCGGTTAATAAAGAAGCCAGAGCGGTAAGAATCGCAACACCTGCCGACGGTCCGTCTTTCGGCGTTGCACCGGCGGGAACGTGAATATGAATATCGGTCCTTGAACGAAAATCCGGAGATATCCCGAGTGTATCGGAAATCGAAGATATATAGCTCAAAGCTGCCAGTGCCGACTCCTTCATAACATTACCCAGATGACCCGTCAACGTTAAGTTGCCTTTACCTCTCATGGCGGTTGCTTCGATGAAAAGGATATCACCGCCGACCGGCGTCCATGCCAGGCCGGTAGCTATCCCGGGACGGGTTACACGCTCGGCAACATCAATGAAGAACTTCTGCGGTCCGAGGTATTCCGGAATCGAGTCCGCGGTAATAGCCTGCTTTTTGGTTTTCCCCCGTACTACCTCTTTCACTACACCGCGGCATACATCCGCGATCCTGCGTTCCAGCGTTCTGACTCCCGCCTCTTTGGTATACTCATTGATTATCCTGCGGATGGCATCTTCATTAAACGACGCCTGCTTTTCATCCAATCCATGTTCGCGTACCTGTTTCGGGATCAGGAAATCCTTTGCAATGTGTACCTTCTCCTCTTCGACATAACTCGGTATTTCGATAATCTCCATTCGATCCCGCAGGGGTGCCGGAATCGGATCGAGCATGTTGGCTGTTGCAATGAACAACACTTTCGATAAATCGAACGGAACTTCAAGATAATGATCGCTGAAGGAATTGTTCTGTTCCGGGTCGAGCACCTCGAGAAGCGCCGAAGACGGATCGCCTCTGAAATCCAATCCGAGTTTATCGATCTCGTCTAACATGAATACAGGATTGTTCGAACCGGCTTTATTAATTCCCTGAATGATTCGTCCCGGCAAAGCGCCGATGTATGTTCTCCGGTGACCGCGTATCTCCGCCTCGTCGCGAATACCGCCAAGCGACACACGTACAAACTTCCTGCCGAGCGCATTTGCGATAGATTTGCCGAGTGATGTTTTACCCACTCCGGGCGGTCCGACAAAGCATAGTATTGGTCCGCGCATGTCGTTCTTTAATTTACGAACGGATAGATATTCGAGTATTCTGTTCTTTACTTTCTCGAGTCCGTAATGATCACGATTAAGAACAGTTTCGGCATCATCGATGTTCAAATTGTCTTCCGTCGATACCGACCAGGGAAGGTCAAGCAGCCACTCGATGTAGGTCCTTGTTACCGTGTACTCCGCCGATGACGTATGCATCTTTGCGAGACGGTTTAACTCCTTTTCGACGGTCTTGCGAACGTCGCCGGGCAGGTTCGCTTTTTCCAACCGCTCTCGGAACTCCTTAATCTCAACGTTCTCTTCGTCCTCCCCGAGCTCTTTTTGAATTGCTCTTAACTGCTGCCGGAGATAGTACTCACGCTGATTCTTGCTTATTTCTTCCTGTACGTCCGATTGTATTTTGCTTCCGATCTCAAGCCGCTGTACAATTTTGTTAAGCTGTACATGCACTTTTTGTAAACGCTCCTTCACATCCAGCGTTTCAAGTATGCGCTGCTTCTCTTTGACCGGTGCGGACATGATAGCCGCCGCGATATCCGCGGTTCCTGCCGCATCGTCAAGATTTAAAATTATCGAAAGGTGTTCATCACTGTATTCCTTGCTTAATTCTACCATACGTTGAAATACATTCCGTACACTTGTGACGAGCGCCCCAATTTCAATATCGTCAGCAGGCTGCTCCGCAACCCGTTGGACGGCAACTTTTATGCAGGTTTCGTTCTCGATCTCAGTTAATACACGCCCCCGCGAGATACCTTGCAGCAGCACACTTAAGGAACCATCGGGCAAGTTAAATGTTTTTACAATCTGCGCAACGGTTCCTATTGAATAAAGATCTTTAAGTACAGGATTCTCCGTATCGCCGTCACGTTGTGCAATCACCAAAACCGGCGACTTGTTTTTGTGCGCCTCGTCAACGGCACGCAAACTATTTTCCCTGCCGACACTTATCGGCAGAACCTGCCGTGGAAAGAATACCGTGTTACGCAGCGGCACGACCGGCAGGGTTTCAGGTATATGTTGAACATTTTCTTTATCAGCCATAATCACATCACTCCCATGAATGTAGCAAGGCGGAGTTCCGTGTCTGCATCTCCCACCCGATGCCGGAACCTCCGCCCTGAAAAATATTTCGTGTTTCGATCACTTCACTTTAACGTCAATCTGTTTGGGCTTTGCTTCCTCCGATTTCGGAACAGATACCATCAACACTCCATTCTTGAACTCCGCATCCACCTTATCGGATTTAATATTTCCGGGTAAGCTGAATGATCTCGTGAAGCTGCCGTACGACCGTTCCGTTCGGTGATAATTTTTCTTCTTATCTTCTTTTTCAATCTTCTTCTCACCGCGAATCGTTAATATATCATTAGTTACCGATATTTTGATGTCGTCTTTATTCATTCCGGGAAGCTCAGCCTCAATCACGAATGAATCGTCGTGTTCAACAACATCTACCGCGGGGTTCCATGTACCGGAGATCAACTCATCGCCGTCACCTTCCCGCCCGCTGAAGAAATCATTGAACAATCGATTCATTCTCTTCTGCATTGTATCTAATTCGCGGGTTATGTCTGTTGTCGGACTCCATCGCGTTATTGCCATATCTATTCACCTCCTTCTCTCAATCTGGTTAGTTCACCTTATATATAGAACAAAACCTGTGCCAATGTAAAAGAATGACCACTATCTTCAATATTATCAATAAGCTATAGAATAGTACATTCTGCAAAAGCTCGCGATGAAGGACAAAATGACATATGGTTTTGCTATAATCGGCATAGTTAATTGTGACAAGATGTCAGCTATTCAATGATATAAGCTAAAATCAGCGATTATTTGCTCTCATTGAAATATTTTGTTATTATATTAGTTTACTGTAAAACTGATGTTTAACGTATATTATCGGAGCATTGAGATGACACTGACCAGGCCGACTGAAATTCAGCAAGACGATCAAGATGTCCTGACTCAGGATCCTGCTAAAGTCATACTGTTCAATGACGACATTCACACATTTGATGAAGTGATCACTCAATTAATGAAAGCTATACGCTGTTCACCTGAAGAAGCCGAATCGATGGCGTGGGAAGTGCATAACAACGGCAAGGCATGCGTCTATACAGGTGAAATGCATAAATGCCTGCGTGTCAACAGCGTGCTTGAAGAGATCGCGCTCCATACGCAGATAGAAATGTAATCCCGAACTATGAAACCATCACGCGAAATACGAAACGACTTTTTAAAATTCTTTGAAGAGCGGGGACACCGGATCGTCCCCAGCGCACCGGTTATTCCTCACGGCGATCCGACTTTGCTGTTTACAAACGCCGGGATGAATCAATTTAAGGATGTCTTCCTCGGCGAAGGGAAACGCGACTACACACGTGCGGCGGATACACAAAAATGCATACGCGTCAGCGGTAAACATAACGATCTTGAAGAGGTCGGACGCGATACGTACCATCATACCTTCTTCGAGATGCTCGGCAACTGGTCGTTCGGTGATTACTATAAAAGAGAAGCGATTCGATGGGCATGGGAATTATTAACCGGTGTCTGGAAACTTCCGAAAGAGAGATTATGGGCGACGGTATTCACCGCCGACGATGAAGCGTTCGATCTATGGAAAGAAGTATCCGACATCGACCATTCACATATTCTCCGCTTCGGTGAAGAGGAAAATTTCTGGGAAATGGGCGACACCGGTCCGTGCGGACCGTGCTCGGAGATCCATATGGATCTTACTCCGGAAGGTAATGCACCGGCGGATCTTGTTAATGCCGGCGATGCACGTATGATAGAAATCTGGAATCTTGTCTTCATACAAAATAACCGGAACGAAAAAGGTAAACTTGAACCTCTGCCGGCAAAACACGTGGATACGGGGATGGGTTTTGAACGCGTCTGTGCGGCATTAGACTGCATGGAACACGATTTCAAAAAGTCACCGTCGAACTACGATACCGATGTGTTTACGTCTCTTATCTCGGCTATCGGTGATATTACCGGTAGAGCGTACAAGGATGAAAACGACCAGATCGCGATGCGTGTGATAGCAGACCACGTGCGTGCGCTCACGTTTGCGATTGCCGACGGCGCTATTCCCTCCAACGAGGGGCGCGGATATGTGCTGCGGCGTATTCTTCGCAGAGCTGCACGCTTCGGTAGAAATCTTAAGATGCATGAACCGTTTATTTATCAACTTGTCGGAACGCTTGTGAAAACAATGAGCGATGTGTTTCCGGAAATTAAAGAACAGCAAACGCATATTGAACGGGTTATTAAAAGAGAAGAGGAAGGATTCAACGCTACACTCGACCGGGGACTTGAAATATTTAACGACATAGTTGAGCGATTGAATAAATCGGGTGAAAAAACAATATCCGGTAAAGATGTATTTAAGTTGTATGACACGTATGGATTTCCGGTGGATCTTACCGCATTACTTGCACGGGAACGAGGGCTGGAGATTGATGAAGAGGGATTTACTGAATTAATGCAGGAACAGAGAGAGCGATCAAGACATGGCGGTGTTACTATAGATGTACCAACGATTGTAACAATCTCCAAATCATTTGCTTCCATAATTAAAACTAGTTCTAAGTTATCAAAATTTACCGGTTATTCTGACCTTGAAAATCAATCAAAGATTCTTGGATCGGATAGTAATCTCCTTATTCTGGAACAAACTCCATTTTACGCAGAATCCGGCGGTCAGGTAGGCGACACCGGTGAGATACAAATAAACGGCGATACATACCGTGTTGTCGATACTCAAAAAAAGGATAATGTTAACATCCACATTCTTGAAAAACCTGTTGATATCCCGAAAGGCAAACAAGTAATCGCCAGAGTCGATAAACCTCGCCGGGTCAACATCCAGCGCAATCATTCGGCAACTCACATTGTTCACGAAGCGCTGCGCCGCGTACTGGGTACGCATGTACATCAACAGGGATCGCTTGTCGCTCCCGACCGATTGCGGTTCGACTTTCCACACTTCAGTAAAATATCGCCGGAAGAATTGCGGGACATTGAGCAGATGGTAAACGAAAAAATCAGAGAAACCATCTCCGTCGAAGACGAGGTAATGGCATTCGACGAAGCGCGGAAAATACCGAACGTGAAGATGTTCTTCGGAGAAAAGTACGGCGACCGGGTTCGCGTTGTATTTATCGATGAAAATTTCAGCGTGGAGTTTTGCGGCGGCACACACGTACCCCGCACCGACGATATCGGCCTATTCAAGATCGTTCACGAATCGAGCATCGCCAGCGGCGTGCGGCGAATCGAAGCGGTGACCGGCGAAGGGATAAAACGGTATATACAAGATCAGATAAATCGAGCCGAAGAACTGGAAAGCGATATTAATAAGAAATTCGAAGAGGTAGCCGCGCTGCAGGAAGAACTCGACGGGTATACAAAAGAAGTAAAACGGCAGCAAACACGGCCGTCACTCGGTACAATAGATACATCAATTGCAAACACGTTTTCCGTGATAAATCTGCAAAACGCCGAACAACTTGTGAAAGAACGGCAATCTATCGACGAAGAACTTTCTCAAGCAGTACGCGATCTTCGTAAGCAGATTACAAAACATAAATCACGTTCTACTATTCAGAATATCGACAACTATCTCGAACAAGCGGTATCGTTAAACGGCATTAAGCTGCTGGCGCTGCAGCTTGAAGTAAATTCAATGGATGAGCTGAAATCCATAGGAGATTCGGTGCGGGCAAAACTCGGCAGCGGCGTCGGATTGATCGGTACGGTGGTCAACGATAAAGTGCAGCTCCTGTGTGTCGTGACCGACGATCTGATAAAAGAACGCAAACTGCAGGCGGGCAGGATCGTCGGCGAAGTCGCAAAACTCGTCGGAG
>PWJF01000468.1 GCA_003560935.1 Ignavibacteriales bacterium | reverse complement strand
TTCTGTCCGGGTTTGCCAGATAATCTTCGGCATCGGCGTAAAAGTCATCAAGAGAATTATAGACGTACACACTTTGTGAGCCGGGGAAAAACACGTTCTCGGATTCGTACCGTTCCGCGCTAAAACCGAACGTGAGAGTATGATTGGGCAGGTACATAGTAAAATTGTTCTGTACCTGGAAACTCCAGTATCGTAATTCGTTGTTCGGTGTAAACGGTTCAAAACCAAAAGAAGTATAGGGAGAACCCCCCTCCCGAATATCCACCAAAGGAAAAAGCCTGTCGTTGTCGTCCCAAAAGGGGGAGTCACGGCTTTCATCGTGGTAACTATATCCGATAATCAGATTATTGGACATATTCTCGCCAATGATTGCATTCCATTCACCAACGAGCGAACGAATATTTTCCTTAATCTGATAATTCGTATTCCGGAAATTCAGGGCATTGAGATTAGTTCTTCGACCTCCCATACCCAATGAACTGGAGTTTGAAGCCAATACATCGGTAAACGAATCGAGATGGGTATAACGCAAGCTCAGCTTATTCCGGTCGTCAAGATTATAATCTAACTTGAACAGGAACCTTGTACCGGGGGTTTCATGGTCATACCCTTGATAACCACCTGTTTCGTATCCTAAATTTTGTCTCAAAAAATTACTGAGCGCATCGAGGTCGGAAGACAGAACTCTGGTAACGTTCCCTCCTACCTCCAGATCTCCAGGATTGGAGATGAACGTCGTCCCCGGTTCGGTGAGTCCGTCGCTTTCAAAGCTTCCAAAGAAAAAGAGTCTGTTCTGAATGATCGGTCCCCCTAAACGGACGCCGATATGGTTATATCGAAATTCACCGGGGTCGAATTCCAATTCTCCCGCTTCTTTGCCGACCAGCGATTCATTCCGGAATTGATAGTATACAGAACCCGTAAATTCGTTGGTGCCGCTTCTGGTTACCGTGTTGATCCCTGCACCGATGAAATGACCATGGCGAACGTCAAAGGGGGCGATGTTTACCTGTATCTGTTCTATAGCGTCCATCGAAATCGGTGCAACACCCGTTCTTCCTCCGGGCTGACCGGATAAGCCGAATGAATTGTTGAAATACGACCCGTCAACGGTGATGTTATTCAGACGGTTATCCTGACCGGCAAACGAGAAGCCGAAAACGCGGCCCGCAACAATGGCTTGAGGAGTAAGGCGGAGAAAGTCTCCGATTGTTCTGTCGATGGTAGGAAGCGTTTCGATAGCTTCCCGACTCACGGACGTCGCAGCACCCGTTCTGTCGGAACTAAAAATTGCTTCTCGCGGAGCAACGACGACGACTTCATCAAGTTCAACACCGACTTCACGCATGATGAAATCAAGGTTCATTGCGACACCAAGAGAAAGATGGATATTTTCCTGCACCTCCGCTTCGTGTCCGACATATGAAGCAGTTACTCTATACGGGCCGCCCACCCTCATGCCCGGTATCGTAAATCTTCCGTCCGTTCGGGTGCTCGCTCCATACGTGGTGCCGGACGGTACATGTATGGCGATCACGTTTGCACCCGGGAGCGGATTATCCGCTTGATCCAATACGATACCCTGGATTGCTGCAGTCGTCATACCCTGAGCGAATATGGTTGTGTTTACAGCAATAAGGACCGTAAGAACAAGCAGCGAAATCCCCATAAGTTTGGGCAAAGAGAATTTCATATAAGTTACTCCTTACAGTTAGTGTATATTGGTTGGTTAGTATTGTGGAAAATAATATGATACCCCATACTATAAAAGCGATGCATCAAAATTCTACGTGTGAATAATACATATGTCCGATAATAAAAACATTGTATCTACGACAGGAAAGCCTATATGCACATTCAATGGGATATCTTTAAAGATAAAACAATCTAATTAAGAAAAACCGAAAAAACAAGAGAATAATAGCATTAAATCGTCAATCTGGAAATAGCGTAACGTGTTTAATATCAATAAGTTACACGATTTTCACGCCATATTTTTTTGAGCTTTCCGTGCATCGATGAACGATTTTACGGCGAGTATTACGAAAATCAAACAGAGTATTGACATTAATGCCTGCACGGTAATCGCGGCCGACCGTTCGAACTCTGTTCCGCCCAGCATCGAAAAAAATTGGATAAGGCCGCGCACCGTCCCCAAGAAGCCGATGAGCGCAAGAGCAGCGGCAGCGTGCATCGCGTGTTTCCGCAGATTCTCTTTTTGTCCGAGAAGTCCGAGGATTAAGAACGGAACACCGAAAAAGGCGGGGATCAAGGCGGTAACGCTCTCGGCACGCAATCCGAAATAGGCGAACAACCCGAGTATTATAAAAATAATTCCAAGTACCGTTGCAAGTTTAGGCATAATCAAAACACTCTCTTTCTATATTATTACGTCGTGAAGATGAATTGGATGAAAATATAATCAATTCCGGAACCAAACGCTATATTGATTTTTTATATTCGCGGCTATATATTGTGACAAGGTGATAACTATGAAAAGAGACAACGAGGATATCGATGCCGTCGAAGCTGCACGCGAGTATGGTATCGATATCTCTTTGCTTATTGCAAACCTGAAACGGACCCCGACCCAACGAATACAACGGCTTCAGGAGTGGCAGGAATTATATGAGGAATTGAACAAAGCAAACCCGTCATTGAAATCGCGAGAAAATGGATAATTTCATCCCCGCATATCTCATACTCTCTCTTCTTCCGGCGGCTATCATCGCCCTCGCTTTTCTATTATCATATCTGACCCGCGAAGAAGGAGAATGAGGTTATTCAAATTTCAGTCCGAGGAAATCGAGTCCGTAATATGTACTTGCAGTGAGAATGACCGTCCAGATTACAAGACTCCAGAACATCCAGAATACGATCGAAGCACGGGGTGAACGGGAGAGCAGTGCAATGATTACGGCGAGATGAACCCCGGTCACGACCGGTGCAAGAAGCGCTAATCCGGGCAGACCGTATTTATCCCAGATCTTTCGACCCACCTTTTTTCTCCGTGATTCTTGTCTTTCATAACTCTGTCCGTCCTGATGAATGTTGTTTTTGTTTTTCCCGGTTAATCGCCATCGTCCCCATTTTTCATAAAAATATACAATGCCGACGATGGGTAGAAAGTTTCCAACGAACGAGACCGTTGCTACCGAAATGGGATGTAATCCCGCGGCAATGGCTGGAGGAATCACGAAGAGTATTTCGATCCAGGGTGTGGCGGAGAGGATGAAGATGAGGATGTATTCCCACATGTTTACATGTTTACAATCTGTATTCCGGCTTTGACTGCAATCTGCGATAATGTTTTATCAAGCGTCGCCAGAGCAGCATGATTTCGTATCGCTGCTTCAAGATAGACGGCATCGTACGCAGAGATGGTATAATCGTGCGCGATCGACAAAATCTTTCACACTACCGGCACAATCATCTGAATCCCGTCAAGATGTTTTTCTATATAATATTTCTGTACCGCATCAGATCTTTCATCGGGCAGAAATAAGAATGAAGAAAATGAACAGTCGACAACAATGGTCAATATCTGCGGCCCTCTCTAATGGATTGGCGAATATTGACTTTACTTTTGATATTTTTTCGGATGCTTTCAACGTCTTTTAAAAGACCGGATATCTCTTCGTTGTTACTTTGTTCCTTATAGGGAATAAGCTGTGCTACCGGTATTCCGCGTTTGGTAATGGTTATGACGTTCCCCGACTGCACTTTTTCCAAAAGCTTTGAGAGATGCGTTTTTGCATCAAATAACGCAACGGTATGCAATTAGTTTTTCTTCATGTAACTAGTTTAATAAACTAGATTGATTAATACAAATTGTTTTGACTATTTCTCAAATTTTAAGTATTGTTTAGACCTATGAAATCAAAGACACTTCCCATTATCGGATTCAGCGGATTACTGCTGTTTGTTATCCTGTACGGTATCGAGGTCGTTCCGCACCACGGTCCTCCGGCGACGATCCGGTGGATACGCAATACGTTCGGGCAAACCGGGTTAATTATTTTAAATATCTTTATAGTTCTTGCTTTTCTTGCGCTGCTTCCGTACAGAAAACCGACAAAAAATGTCTGGAAATCACAGACACCTTTTATTGCGTTTGCCATTGCTTTAATGACGGAGATGTTCGGCTGGCCCCTCCTGTTGTTTCTCCTCTCCCCGCTTGTCAATATCCCCGTAATTGCCGGCGAGTATTTCAGAGCACTCGGGCACTGGCCCGCTTCCGTCGGCACGGCATTCAGTATCTTCGGCATTGTGCTGATAGGAATTGGCTGGAAGCAAATTCATAGAGCCGATGGGTTAGTGACCAAGGGACTTTACCGATATATTCGTCATCCGCAGTATACGGGAATTATGCTGTTTACGTTCGGATGGATTTTACACTGGCCCTCAGTAATTACATTGATCTTATGGCCGGTGCTCATCGGCGCCTATGTCTGGCTTGCGAAGAAGGAGGAACAGATGGCAAAGATGGAGTTCGGTGAGGAATATGAGGAATATGCAAGTAGAACAAAGCGTTTTATACCGGGAGTAGTATGAGAACAATTGAGAGATCTTTATTATCTACTTATATATATATCCCATACCACACCCCATCAGGTCGAATCCTGACTGCAGGAGCGGGGAAACGAATATGATCAAATCCCTCCCACAATCGACGCAGCAGCCAGTTGTTTCCCGGTAACGCTTCGAAGTTCCAATCAAGGCCGAGGTAGAATTCGGTATGGTCACGATTCGGTCCCAACGACCAGCCTCCTGCGATATTAAACAACCGCAGCCACGACGGTGCGCTAAACCGGTCATGTGCGAACTCTCCGGCGCGAAACGATACCCAGTACGTATGTCCTTCGTAATCGTCGATCCAGTTTTCTACGTCCCGTGCATCGCGTCGAGCTCTAAAGTTTTCTGAGGGCAGATAACTGAACTTCATCTGAAAATATTGTAACGGTTCGAAGTGGTATCGCGCGACAAACAGCGCCGCTCCTAAAAAATCGCCGATTGCATCCCATCGCTCGAAACCCCATCGCGTTGAGAATCCGTCCTGCGTTTCAACATATAACTGAAATAAGAATCCGAGCGATGCACCGTACCAGACTGCCCGCGATTCATTTATCCCGGTCCAGTTCGTCATCCGGTAAAAGATAAAACTTGCCAGATATCCCCCGTAGACATGTCCGAGTTTATCGAGATTACGCGCATACTCAAACGCTTCGCGAAAATGGAACGGACCGCGATTGCCGCTCCACCAGGCATTACGCATCTGATGGTTTATAGCGAATCCTGATGCGATTGTTACGCTGCCCAATATTGCTACCCGCGACGGATTGGGGGTGTTCTGACGATAGAAATATTTCACATGTTCCGGCATTTTCCAATCGGATGAAATAGTGGGTTGAGCGGGACGGATCGTAGCGGGCCGGTAACCGCTATATTTATAATCTGCCGGAATAGGCTGCAGCTTCACTGAATGCAATGAATACATGGAAGGTTTTCCAATTACCCCGCTGTCCGCACTTGATTGTGAAAAGACCGTGACAGGAATGAGAAACAGCAAAATGATAATTAAATTTAATGATGTTCTCATAATTCCCTTTATTATACTATAAATCATTTTGCCGGCACGTAATTTTGCTTTTGTTTCACTGCGTTATCTGAACCGTACATCATCAATCCACGCCTGTCCGTCAAATACGGTGAAACGGATTGAAGCAGCCGAAGCTCTTCGGGGTGCAGTTACATTAAATTCCGGGACACTCCAGTTGTCGGATGCCGTAATGATATCGAGATATTCGCTATCGATCAGGGTAAGCGAGTCGTTTTCATCCCGCCACCAGCGTACTTCGGTTTGGATTTTGCCGTCACCGCATACACCATAGCTGAGCAGGTACCATTCAAAGCGCTTCACATCAAAGGGATCGCTTTCAAGATATCCTCTGCCGTCTTCCGCCCGTATTAAAAACGAACGGAAACCATCGATCGCCCTGCTTGCGGTTGCATGTCCGGTCACCGATTCAGTGTCGGCCTTGAATGTCCAGGATTCGTCGGGCCGCTCCCTGACAGTATCCTTGCCGGTATACTCAAACGAAGGATTCTGGACGAGATTTCTCAGTATGATTTGTGCATCTCCGGATGAACCGGCAAATAGGGCAAGTAGTAACCCGATCAAGTATCTGCCAATCATAGTACCTGTAAATTAATAAATTGCATAATACATTTCCACTCTCTACGGGAATGCCAACAATCCGAGAGGTACTCTCCCGGAAGCACCCGTTACCGAGGGCAAATTCCCCGATTTTCCGTCGATGGTTTCATTAGCGATGACGGCGAAGCACGCTGCCTCCTTAGCTTCGACCGGCAATCCGGCTTCATCCGAGGTCATTACTTCGGCCGATTCGAAATATTCATCGAGTGCCTCCATCATATATCTGTTTCTTGCTCCGCCACCGCTCACGATCACCTCATCAACGGGTTTTTTCCCGGTAATGAACTGCGAATAGGAATAGAAAATCGACCAGGCGGTGAACTCAGAAACCGTTGCGATAACATCCTCTTTGGAACATCCGGCCGGAATATATTGCTTGAGTTTTTTCAGGAACCGCTCGCCGAACTCTTCCCGTCCTGTTGACTTTGGCGGTTTGCGTTGCAGGTATGGGTGCTGTATTAATTTCATGAACAACGACTTGTTTGCCGTACCTTTGCGTGCGGTTGATCCGTTATTATCAAAGTTCTTACCGAAGTACTCTTTCATTAACGAATCGATGACCATATTGCCCGGACCGGTATCAAACGCAATTACGCGTGACGGAGTTGTTTTACGGGGGAGAAAAGTAAAATTCGCGATCCCTCCGATGTTGAGCAGCAAACGTGTTTTATATGTATCGCGGTACATGAGATAGTCGGCATACGGAACAATCGGGGCGCCCTGTCCGCCGAGCGCTATATCGGCAGACCGGAAGTTACCGACGACCGGTATTCCGGTCAATACAGCAAGTGTTGAGGGATCGCCGATCTGTAATGTCGCGCCGAAACGTTTACCGTATCTGCGGTCTTTACCGGGGCGATGATACACGGTTTGTCCGTGACAGCCGATCA
>PWJF01000056.1 GCA_003560935.1 Ignavibacteriales bacterium | reverse complement strand
TCCTTCGATATATTCTTCTATCAGGGCACCCTGTTTAAACCATCGATGTACATATTCGATGCGCTCGATGAGTTGCCTTCGGTTTCTGACAACCGATTCGTTCTCAATACCGGCGCTGGCATCTTCATGTACCGGTTTTACTATATGCGGATACGGTATTCCGATTGGTTTCTTTAGAGGTAACGTATTGACAACTTTGTGCCGTGGAACCCGGATACCGTAGCTGCGGAGCAGTTGTTTGGTCAGAATCTTATCGAGACAATTACCGAGTGCCTTGGGCGGTGCACCGGTATACGGTATCTTATAGAGATCATACAACCCGGCAACGTGCATTTCCGGTTCCGATTCATTATGAAAAGATTCGACGAGATTGAATAGTACATCCATAGATCGTTGCTGTAATACTTCAACAAGCAATCTGACGTCGTTCTTCAAATTTAAGGAGCGGGCAGCAATGCCTACACTCTCGAGCGAGTCACATATTGCTTCAACCTCGACTGCCAACCCCTCGTTGGAATTATCCACGACACCCGTCTGGACCGTAGTATCACTCATCAATGCTTTCTTCTCAACCGTCCCGCTCGCGGTGACAACCGTCTGGGAGTTTTCCCCCGGATAATCGGGGTCATTAAACAGTACGAGCACTCGTAATTTTTTATTCATTAACAACCGACGGTTACTTATCGAAAGCTACTTTATTTAATTGCGCTATTGTATTAACTCGCATATATTTTGATTAGTTTCAAATTATGTAATATTCCATCGTTTTTTTGAAATATCTATGACGCCGAGTATCAAATCCTGATAGCTCATTCCGGCTGCCCGCGCCGCTTTCGGAAAACAGGAGTTATCTTCCTCATTCGGTAAAATACCCGGCAGCGGATTGATCTCTATTATATGCGGTACACCCTGTGCATCCAGCCGAACATCGATGCGTGACCAGTCGCGGCACCTGAGTGTACGGTATGTATCGACGCATATCTTTTCAATTGCTTGCTGCAAGTCGGGATCAATCTCTGCAGGACAGGAGAATATCTCAAGCGGTTGATCCGGTGTATCCCATATCCATTTCGCTTCATAAGAATAAATCGGATTAACACCTTCGGGTAATGAATCGTATTGTATCTCAACAATCGGCAGCGCTCTTACCGTATCGCCGTTCCCCATTAATGCGACGGTAAACTCTCTCCCCGGAAGGAATGATTCAATAAGAGCCGGTTGACCGTATCGAGCTGTGATACGTGCAACTTCATCATGCAGTTCTTTATATGACCGAACCAGCGAAGTGTTGTAGATACCTTTACTCGATCCCTCGTGCAGCGGTTTAACCATTTGAGGGTACGTTAAGGCATGACCGTTTAATGATGATACATTCTCACACACAATGAACGATGCATTCGGTATCCGATGATATGTGAGTACTTCTTTCGTTCGCGCCTTATCGAGACAGAGCGACAGGGTAAGCGGATCGGAACCGAGATACGGCAACTGCAGCATTTCACATATTGCCGGTATTTGCGCTTCACGCGATACACCTTTGAAACCTTCCGCAATATTAAAAACAAAATCGGGCTGCAATGATCGCAATTTTTCGAAAGCATCTTCATTCGCCTCGACCATTGTTACCTCATGGTGTAACGCGATTGCATTGCGAAGTGCATTAATGGTTTCCCAGCTGTCCCACTCTGCATAGGTATCATCATAGTTTTGTGGTGAAGGTGCGGCAGAAGTATACCCGGAAGGTTTACTCGAAGGATCGAAAGAGTCATTCGTTTCGCTGGTTACCGTCTGCTCTTTCTTAACATTATATGTCAACGTGATCTGCATGCAATCGTCGAGTAATAAAAAAAGATTTTATTGCATGTAAATATAAACATTTATAAACATTTGTCAAGAAAAAATCGCATTTTATGAAAATATTTTTTTCGCCGCGATGGGTGAGGATCGAGTGATGAAGAGTGGTGAAGCAATGAGTGAGGGAGTAAATGAGTGAATGAATGGATGATTGGATTATTGGATTATTGATTGACTGCATGAATGCATTGTTGAATGAAAAAACTTTTCTAAAAAAATTATCCCGCTCGTGTGAGATCGAGTAACGGTTTCATATAGTGTTCAAAATGATGTCGAAGCGATTCATGCGAATCTTCCCGAAGATGCGGATCAGTTTTTACAATAGCAAAGGCGTCAGATCGTGCCTGGTCCAACAGTTCACGATCGTCGACAAGCGAAGCAAGCTTCAGTTCGGGGAATCCGCTCTGCCTTATACCGAAAAACTCACCCGGTCCCCGCAGTTGTAAATCCACCTCGGCAATCTTGAACCCATCTTCGGTAGATGCGATCGTTTCAAGCCGGATCATACCCTTTTGTTTTTCTTCATCCTTCAGCAGTGAGCGTTCATTAAACGATCCGCGATTAAATGCTGCGGCTTTATTGTATGGACTGAGATAATGGATAAGGATACAGTACGATTGGTCGGTTCCGCGTCCGACACGTCCTCTGAGCTGATGGAGTTGTGACAATCCGAAACGTTCCGCATGTTCGATAATCATAATGGTTGCATTGGGTACATCTACCCCGACTTCGATAACGGTTGTGGCGACAAGAACGTCGATTCTGCCGTCCCGGAACTGTGCCATGATTTCTTCGTTGTCTTCGCGCGACATTTTTCCGTGCAATAAAGCGACAGAGTAATCCTTAAAGATTCCCTTCTGCAATTCCTCATATCCTTCTTTTGCAGCTTTCAAATCGACTTTTTCGGATTGTTCTATGAGCGGATAGACCACATACACCTGTCTCCCTTTTTTTACTTCATCCCGTGCGAAAACATATACTTTATCCCGTTCGTTTTTTGATCGTACCGCAGTCCTTACGTCTTTACGTCCGGGAGGCCGTTCATCGATGATCGATGTATCGAGATCACCGTATAATGTTAACGATAAGGTGCGCGGTATAGGAGTCGCGGTCAATATCAGGAGGTCCGGCGAACGTCCGTTGGTCTCGGGTGTTTTTGCCTTCTCATACAATCTAAGTCGCTGCATTACCCCGAACCGGTGCTGCTCATCTATTACAATAAATCCGAGTTTGTGAAAAGAAATGCTCTCCTGGAAAAGTGCGTGCGTACCGATTATTACTTTCGCCCTTCCGTCTGCAACCGATTCTTCAATTGGTTTACGCTCGTTTTTTTTCTGGCTTCCGATCAGCAAAACCGGTTCCAGTCCGATCGGTTCCAGCAGCCGCCGGAGAGTGGTATAGTGCTGAACCGCAAGGATTTCCGTCGGTACCATGAACACCGTCTGATAATCATTGTCGATGGCGACAAGCATCGAAAGAACCGAAACGATTGTTTTGCCGCTGCCGACATCTCCCTGCAACAAACGATGCATTGGTTTATTACTCTCCATGTCGGACGCAATCTCATTTATCACCCGTTTTTGAGCTGCGGTAAGCGCAAACGGAAGCCGGGCAACGAGTGTTCTCGCAAGGTTGCTCTTTACGTTAAAAGATATGCCGGGTACCCGCTGTGCACCGCGTCGGCGGTAACCGAGCAGCATTTGCAGAAAGAACAATTCATCATATTTTAATCTTTCACGGGCACGCTGAATTTCTTCCGATGAATGAGGGAAATGAACCGCAGATAAAGCCGCAGGATATTTCATAAGTTTACGACGATCGATCACTTCTTGTGGTAGATGTTCCTCAATATACGTGCCGTGTTTCTCAAAAGCATGAAGAACAATTGAACGAAGAACACTCCCCTCCAATCCTGCATCCTTCATATCGGCAGTTTCAGTGTAGATAGGAAGAATACGGCCCGTGTTGAACATCTCCTCCCAGTTATGCTCATCCTCATCATCTTTGTGAGGTGATAGCCGGTCAAACGCGGGATGCACCATCTGTATTGTACCGTTATAGTCGGTGACCTGCCCGGAGAGTGCAAGACGCTCCCCTTTTCTGAAGATTCGGTCCATCGTACGCACACGCTGGAACCAGATGCAATCCATGAATGATTGTTCATCTCCCACAACCAGAATAAAACGTTCCCGTTTCTTATAGCTGCGGACGATATCTTTACCACGGACTATTGCGACAACGGTAACCTCCATTCCTGTATCGACATATTGCCACAGATCACGTATCTTGACGATTGACCGCCGATCGAGATATTTCCTGGGATACATATGGAAAAGATCGCGGACGGTATGTATTTCCATAGATGCAAATACATCCGCGCGGCGGGGACCGACACGCTTTACAAACGTGACCGGAGTTTCAAGTGGATGTGGTACCCGTGACGGTGACATTACAATTCGATTTTTACATCCCGCGTCATCAACTCTTCCGTTGCCTCATGCGCATCTTTCCCTTCGAACAGCATTCGGTATACTTCGGTGGAAATCGGCATATCGATTCCATACTGTGCCGACAGTTCGTACACCGATTTTGTCGTTGGAACACCTTCGGCAACCATTACCATTTCATTAATTATATCGTCGAGCTTTCTGCCTTTACCGATCTGCTCGCCAACGTAACGGTTCCTGCTGTGCTTGCTCATACAGGTTACGAACAAATCGCCTATTCCCGACAGCCCGGAGAATGAATTTTGATCCGCGCCCATCGCGACGCCGAGTCGCGTTATTTCTACGATGCCGCGCGTAAGCAGTGCGGCTTTCGTATTATCGCCGAACCCGATTCCGTCGGATATACCCGCGGCTACAGCTATTACATTCTTTAAAGCCCCTCCCAATTCAACTCCCCGCAGGTCGCTGCTGGCATAGACACGAAAGTGAGGCGCGAGAAATGCATGCTGTACACGTTTCGCCGTTTCAATGCTCGGCGACGCAGCAACAACCGCCGTGGGAATATTGCGCGAGACTTCCTCCGCATGGCTGGGACCCGATAAGATCGACTGCAACTTACGCTTCACCGACGGACAGCAATCTTCGATTATCTCCGATATTGTCATCAGTGTTTTATTCTCGATACCTTTTGCAACGTTCACGATAATCTTTTGGCTGAGATCAAGATCACCAATTTGCTCAAACACCGACCGTACATATTGCGTCGGAGTTGCAGCGACGATCATCTCTGCTCGAGTGATGCTGGATAAAAGATCGCCCGATATCTGTAAATCGTCCGGAAGAGGAACATCGGGAAGGAATTCAGAATTTAGGCGTGTCTCCTGGAGGTTCTTTGCGTGTTCTTGTTTATACGTCCACAATGTAACGGTATGACCCCCGGAGCACAACAGAATCGCGAGCGTTGTACCCCAACTACCGGCGCCGAGAACGGTAATAGTCATTGTGATATGTTCTCCTTTGCTTCTTCCTTTTGCTTGCTGCTCATCAGCGATAGTGAAGACAGTTTGTTCTCGGTACCTTTGATCAACCGTTTAATGTTGCTCCGGTGTGTATAAATCAACAACGCAGCTATACCGATGCTGAAATAAACCAGAATTGAATAATCCTGGATTTCTACCTGAAATACATTCCATCTGAAAACTAACGTGAGCGGAAAGGCAACGGCAGCGCTTATAGAGCCGAGCGAGACAAATCGCGACAGGAGAAATACAGTAGTAAAGACGGCAAGCGAAACGACAAATTCAACCGGTGCGATACCAACCATCATGCCTGCGGCGGTTGCAATTCCTTTGCCTCCCTTAAATCCGGCAAAGACCGTCCAGATATGCCCCAGTATTGCCGACACACCCGCGATAATCTGTACAAGCGTAAATTCCTCGATCATCATTGTACCGCCGGGAAGAATCGGATCGTAATAGAGCCGCGCAATTATTGCAACTGCAATATAACCTTTAAGACCGTCGAATAAAATCACACCGGCACCGGGTTTCCAGCCCAATACCCGGAATACATTGGTGCCGCCTGCATTACCGCTTCCATGCTTACGTATATCGATGCCGCGAAAGTATTTGCTGTAAATAATGCTGGTAGGTATTGAGCCGATCAGATAACTCAATATGATAATGATTGTTAGCTGTTCCATGTCACAGATCTCAGAGCTTGTGAGTTCTATTTACTACTATAGTAAAATAGGTAACGTCAGCTAATAAATCAACTGCTATCAACCGCTGCTTTCGAGCGCATTAGCACCACCGACAATTTCCATTATCTCGGTAGTAATTGCCGTTTGACGCGCTTTGTTGTAAGTCAGGTTCAGAGTTCGTATCAGCTCTTTGGCATTTTCGGTCGCTGCATCCATGGCAGCCATACGCGATCCTTCTTCGGCAGCGTTCGACTCAAGCATTACGCGCCAGAGATGGGTATCCAGGTGTTTCGGTATTAATTTATTGACAATCACTTCGGGGGAGGGTTCATAAATATAATCAACAACGGCTTTCGATTTCGATTCTTCTTTTATTTCTTTCGGTTGTATGGGAAGAAATTGTTCGAAGGTAATTCTGGGAAGTACAACAGATTTAAATTCATTATATGCGATCTCGACTTTATCGAAAACTCCGTTCAGATAATCATCTTTCAGTTCCTCAACAATGTCCTGGACGTCGTGGAAATTCAAATTGCCGAATACTCCAATATACCGGCGGTGAATGGGATAATTACGGCGTTTAAAAAACTCACATCCTTTTCGACCGATGCACACCAGACTAACCGCCCCTTCTTCGAATTGTCTGGAGTAATGTTTGTTGATATATGCGACCGTTGATCGCAGCAGGTTTGAGTTAAAACCGCCGCAGAGTCCGCGATCGGATGTAACAACAACCAAACAAACGTTTTTTACCTCACGCGGTTTTAGCAACGGATTCAAACGAATGTCTACGTGCCTGACAAGATGTCCGAGCATATCGGCCAGCTCATACGCAAAAGGCCTTGCAGAAAGTATATTGTTTTGCGCACGGCGAAGCTTTGCGGCTGCCACCATCTTCATCGCTTTGGTGATCTGTTGGGTTTTCTTTACTCCGTTTATCCGTTGTTTAATATCACGTAAAGTAGCCATTTTTAAGTTACCACCTTTTCTCCCTTAACCGACACTTTAAAGGACTCGGTGAATTCTTTCAGTATCTCATGCAGTTTTTCTGTTAATGCATCGGGCAACTCTTTTTTTTCTGCTATCTCTTTCAGAATATCGTTATGTTTTAACTC
>PWJF01000400.1 GCA_003560935.1 Ignavibacteriales bacterium | reverse complement strand
GCACAGCTTTCATACGCTCTTCAAATTGTCCGCGAAAACTGGTTCCGGCTACCATCGTGCCCATATCAAGCGCAACAATTCGCTTTGATTTTAACCCGTCCGGTACATCGCCTTGAACAATGCGATGTGCGATTCCCTCGGCAATAGCCGTCTTACCGACACCAGGCTCGCCGATAAGGACGGGATTATTCTTTGTCCGGCGGGACAATACCTGCAGAACGCGGCGTATTTCTTCGTCGCGGCCGATAACGGGATCCATCTTGCCGCGCCGGGCGAGATCGTTCAGATCGCGGCCGTATTTCTGAAGCGCTTGATACTTTTCTTCCGGGTTCTGATCTGTCACACGATGTGAGCCGCGAATCTCCTGCAGTACTTTTAAAACCGTATCGCGCGAGGCACCCTGTTCCTTCAGCAATGTCGATACATCACCCGCTTCCTTTTCCGTCATCGCAAGAAGCAGATGCTCGAGACTGACGTATTCGTCTTTCAGATTTTGTGCTTCCTTCAATGCTTTCTCAAGAAGGGCTCCTGTCATTTGACCGATGTATTGATTGCCGAGTCCCGCCCCGGATACTTTGGGAAGTTTTTCAATCAACTCGTTGGTTTTAATTTTTATGTGATTGATATTCGCGCCTATCTTTTTCAAAATTGACGCAGTGATCCCCTCGCCGTCCTGCAGCATGGCAGCAAAGATGTGCACCGGCTCGATCGCCTGGTTGCCGTAGCTCGATGCGATCTCCTGCGCCTGCTGCACGGCTTCCTGGGATTTATATGTTAGTTTGTTTATGATGTTCATAGTCAATCACCATATAAAAAGAGGCTCGCACAATGGAGCCTCCTGAAAATGTACGCCGAACCGAACAGGCAGTTGCAAGAAGCAACGCCTGACGATGGTGCGGGAGCGGATCAAATCCTAAATTCGAATATCCAAATTCTAAACAAGTCCGAATAACCAAAATCAGAATTTCCTAAACACCTCTGATCATCATTGTTTCGAGCATTGGAAAATTAGAAATTGGATATTGTTTAGAATTTAGAGTTCAGTTATTCTTATTCTTATCCTTGTCATCCACTACTTCGTAATCGGCGTCTTCGACATCCTCTTTCCCTTCTTTTTCACCCGCTTGTTGCTGCTGCTCCTGTCCTCCGGGCTGGCCTTGCTGCTGACCACCGGCTTCGGACGCCTGCTGATACATCGTGGTCGACGCTTCATTCCATTTTTCGTTCAGCTCTTCCATTGCCTTCTTGATCTCGTCTATACTACCGCTCTTCTGTACTTCTTCAAGCTTGGTGACGGCTTTTTCGATCCCTTCTTTCGTTGATGCATCCAGTTTGCCCTCGAATTCTTTGACCTGTTTTTTAGTCTGATAGACAAGATTGTCTGCCTGGTTGCGCGTCTCGATCTCCTCACGACGCTTCTTGTCTTCATCGGCATGTTGCTCGGCATCCTTTTTCATCTTCTCGATCTCCTCCTGCGAGAGACCGCTTGACGATGTAATGCGGATGCTCTGCTCTTTGTTGGTCGCCTTATCTTTCGCAAAGACATTAAGTATCCCGTTCGCATCGATATCGAAGGTCACCTCGACCTGCGGTATACCTCGCGGTGCAGGCGGTATACCGTCGAGATGGAATCGTCCGAGTGTACGGTTATCGCGCGCCATCTCGCGTTCACCTTGCAGCACGTGGATTTCAACCGACGTCTGATTATCCGATGCGGTGGAGAACACCTCGCTTTTTCGGGTCGGTATTGTTGTATTGGCGGTAATGAGCTTTGTCATAACGCCGCCGAGTGTTTCGATTCCGAGCGAAAGCGGTGTAACATCGAGCAGGAGAACGTCGCTCACATCACCTGCAAGCACACCGCCCTGAATTGCAGCGCCGATCGCAACAACCTCATCGGGGTTAACTCCTTTATGCGGCTCTTTACCGAACAGGTCTTTTACAACGTGCTGAACCTTCGGAATTCTTGTCGAACCTCCCACCAATATTACTTCATCGATATCCGACTGCTGCAATCCGGCATCTTGCAGAGCCTTCTTGCAGGGTTCGACCGTCCGTTCGATCAGATCCTCGACCAGTTGTTCGAACTTCGACCGTGTGATCGTCATTTGCAAGTGTTTCGGGCCTTCCTGAGTCGCCGTGATGAACGGCAGATTAACATCAGTCTGGCTTGACGATGAGAGTTCGGTCTTTGCCTTCTCGGCTGCCTCTTTCAACCGCTGTAATGCCATTGCATCTTTCCGAAGATCAACGCCCTCTTGTTTCTTGAATTCATCGGCAATGTAATCGACCAGGCGCTGATCGAAATCGTCGCCACCGAGGTGCGTATCGCCGTTTGTCGACTTCACCTCGAACACACCGTCGCCTAATTCCAATATTGAAATATCGAACGTTCCGCCTCCAAGATCGAACACCGCAATCTTCTCGTCTTTACCCTTTTTATCAAGACCGTATGCAAGCGATGCTGCTGTGGGCTCGTTGATGATACGGCGGACATTAAACCCCGCAATTTCACCTGCTTCTTTCGTCGCCTGACGCTGCGCGTCGTTAAAATATGCAGGGACGGTAATGACTGCATCGGTTACTTTTTGGCCGAGATGATCTTCCGCGGTCTGTTTCATTTTTTGCAGCACCATTGCGCTGATCTCCGGCGGTGAGTACACCCGATCACCGATTTTGACTCGAGCGGTGTTGTTATCGCCTTTCACTACTTCGTACGGGACAAGCTCAATTTCATGTTGTACCTCATTGTAAAAGCGTCCCATAAATCTTTTGATTGATGAAATAGTATTTTTCGAATTCGTTACCGCCTGGCGTTTTGCTGCCTGGCCGACCAGACGCTCGCCGTTCTTAGTGAATGCAACAACTGACGGTGTTGTCCTCCCGCCTTCCGCGTTGGTGATAACAACGGGATCATTCCCCTCCATCACCGATACTACACTATTTGTTGTACCAAGATCAATTCCGATTATTTTACCCATTTAGAGTCACTCCTTTCGTGTATGGAAAAAACGTATTTATCTCTTAATTTCTCAATCACTTCCATAGAGTTACAAAGTTCGTGCCAGGAATGAAAATTTATCATAAACCTAAAAATATTAATAATTTATAAGTTTTTTTCACCCCATTCAACTTTACACAGCTTCAGCCAATATGTCATTATATGCGCGACAATGTCAGGCAGGTTTCCTAAGTGTAGACAAATTAGCAGTTTATCTTTGAATTAGTACTTTTTTGGTTTTATATTGATATTTTACAAGAATCTTCCTTTAGTACATGATAACAACACACAATATTACACACGGGCTTACGACAAATCTCTTCGGGAAGAAGATCTTTGTCTTCGATACGATTGATTCAACCAATACCTGTGCCCGCTTGCTTGCCGAGTGCGGTGTTGAGGAAGGCACGGTCGTGTACGCGGAAGAACAATCCAGCGGCAGGGGGCGGTTGAAACGAAAATGGCTGGCCGCTAAGGGTGAGAATCTTTTATTCTCAATTATATTTTCACCGCAAATAAAAGAGCGACGCTACTACCTGATCCCGTTAATGGTATCTGTTTGCATAGTTGAAGGTATCGGGAAAAATGTGCCGGAGTGTGCCGTCATAGTTAAATGGCCGAACGATATCTTGTTAACAACCGGAGAAAAGATCGGCGGTATACTCACAGAATTAACACGGACCTACAATCATGAACTCCGCATAGTCGCCGGTATAGGAATCAATGTCAACCAGACGAAATTTCCGCCGAGTATCGCTTCGGCAGCATCCTCACTCCGGATTGCATCGGGTAAACAGGTCGATCGGATTGCATTGTTACATGAAATATTATCGGGTATTGAAAAAAACTATGATGCGGTACACGCCGATCCGGATTCAATCGTGGAGCGGTGGCGTTCATATTCTACAATGTTCGATAAACCGGTGCAGGTTCAACAAGGTAGAACAATTCAAACAGGCATCTGCAAAGATATAGATCGTGAAGGAGCGCTGCTCATCGAGGATAAAAAAGGAAACGTAATACGCATAATAGCCGGTGATGTGACATCGGTTGCGGTGAATAATCAATAATCAGGGTAAACAGTATGTTTCTTGCAATAGATATCGGTAATACACATACAGCATTTGCATTATATGAAGATGACGATCTGCTCGGTGATTGGCGGGTTACGAGTAGTATGTCAAGAACGGAAGATGAGATCGCAGTGCAGTTAGGATTTTATTGTGATCATTTAGGTAAGAAGATCACAGATATTACGGCGGTCGGCATCAGCTCGGTCGTACCCAATCTCACCATTGCAGCTCATCGAATGGCGGAAAAATATATCACGAAGAACGATCTGATGATCGTCGGTTCACACTGCGATACCGGCATGCCGGTATTGTATGATGACCCTACCGCAGTCGGCGCCGACCGGATATGTAATGCCGTAGCAGGATTTAAAAAGTACGGAGGTCCGCTTATTATTATCGACTTCGGTACGGCAAACACATTCGATGTGGTTTCAAAAAAGGGGGAATATCTCGGCGGTGTCATCGCACCCGGACTTGAGACTTCGGCGGCAGACCTTCACCGGCGGGCGGCACGCTTACCGAAGATCGAGCTCGAATTTCCCGACCGAATTATCGGTACCAATACCGTACAGAGCATGAAATCGGGTATTATGTTCAGCTCGGTTGACAGTATAAACGGGATGGTACACCGTATACGGGAGGAACTCGGAGAGAACGCGAAAGTGATCGCAACCGGCGGTTATGCATCCATTATCGCAAGCCGGGCACCGGTGATCGAGCATGTTGAACCGACACTTGTTCTTGACGGTGTTCGATTAATATACAACATCTGCAAGGCGAAGACCCGTACCCGGTAGAATCAACGCCTTGCAAATTCTAACCCAGCGTTATTCAGTGGATACCTGTGCATGCAATTTAGTTAAGACCCGTACATTTACCGGGTTCCCCGACGCTTCACCGGCAACGCTCACATTAACCGTCGGTAAATCATCGAATAATGCCAGAAGATATTGTAAGCCGTCATTATCTACACTGAAATTATACTGATTCACCAGCGCATCATCGAAAATTGACCGCTCGTTTGCAAATACGCTGATCGGTACATCTCCCAGAGACATAAGAGTATTACCGTTTATACTCAGTGAACCGTTTAACGACAGGTCTTCAGGTGTATTTCCCAACCGCTCTATCTGCAACGTTATATTAAATACGTTGATATCTATCACCGGACCGTCAATGCCATCCAATAATTCCTGCAAGTTAACTTCCTCCGATCCTTGATAGAAGGATGTTTCTTCATCAATCTCGATCGTTGCAGTTACAGCCGTATCGATGATAAATGTCGGGTCGGTTACATCGCATCCGCCTGTAATAAAAAGTGTAATGATAAGCGTGCTTATCATTATCATAGAATAGCCAAAGCGTATCATGGTAACCCCTTCCTTTAAATAAATGATTATATTCCGAAACCGAGTCCTGCGCTGATAACGGTAACTTTACCGACGCTAATATCAGTATGCAGGTGCAAAATTCCAAGTGCCAGACTTACTCCTGCAGTAGCTCTGAATTTGTTCTCCCCTTTCAGGTCGATCGAAACATTACGGTCGGATTGATCGCCCGGTGGTAACGGTCCCGTATAGGTATACGACAGATTTACATCGGTCGTTTCATACTGCAAGCCGCCGTACAGTGTTAAAACAAGAAACGTCTTGCTTACCTGTGCAGTCAGTGCCGTTGCTTTTGAATCTAGATGATCGCCGATAGAAAATGTTTGATAAAAGACGCCCGCTGCGAGATCGACGGGAACGAGAGGCAAATACTGACTGATGCTGTGCCGCACACCGATACCGAACAGATTAACTTTCGGAAAGTCATCAATCTCCGGAATAGGAACATACCGGATAGTCATCTGCGTTCCGAAAACATCGCCAATCGTGAGTTGCGGAATAGCAAACGGCATGATGGAGGCGTCTATCAGGCCGTTCTGAAATTTGTAGTTGAGGGGATAAACCGGGTGCTCCACCACAGCCCCATCACCGCCGAAGACGGTTGCCGTTTGAACCGGTTCTTGTGCGATATGTTCCGGCGGTGTTGCCATGTAACTTTTCTCGGCATCGCCTATCAACGTTCCCATACCGACAAATTGCAACTTGAATGTAAGTCCCATTTTCTTAATCCGGGCTGAGCCGGGGAAGCCCGAATTAATATTCGCACCGAAACCGTCAAGCATCGGTTGTATATAACCCCTGACATTATCGGAAGTTATTTTTTCAATGGTTTCTTCAAATGTATTTTGTCCGGAGGACGGAAGAGTAAGTACTGTAAACAATACAATTACTATACCCACTCGCATGATGGACCACATCCGGTAAAATGACTTCATAGCTGCTTCCTGTCTATATATTGTTGTTATAACTGTTAATTTACATCGTTCTTATCGTATTTCAATGATGCAAATCACATACCATAATAATATGCCGCAAAAATAGGTCAATTTGCGAAAAAAATATATTGAGGATGGAAAAATAACCGTGTGGGAGGAAAAAATGACGGGTAAAAGCTACAAAATCGTCAATGCATCCGTAGTGACGTTCAAATGAATGTCACTACGGATCATTCAGATCAGAAACCGAACATGGATACCGACGACTGTGCAAAGTCAACAATATCGCGGAAATAAACACCGAACACAAGCGTCGGAATGAGAAGAGCGAAAACCAGTATCTTTGAACTCAAGCTGAACTCAACCGGCGTCGTATCACCTTGCGGTTCGACAAGGAACATATTGCGGAATATTCGCACATAGTAGAAGAGCGACACGATCGTATTGATACCTGCAATGAGGACAAGTCCGTACCAACCCGCACTTATAACAGCGGAGAAGATGTAAAACTTTGCAATAAATCCGGCTGTCGGCGGAATACCGGTGAGTGCGATGAGAAATACCGCCATCGCAACGCACACAAGCGGCGCACGGTAGCCGAGTCCTTTGTAATCTTCAATATCCTCGGTGTTCAGCTTATTCGATATAAGCATCGCAATGTAGAATGCACCGAAGTTCATAAAGAGATACATTACAAAGTAGAGCATCATTGCAGCAATTCCCT
>PWJF01000413.1 GCA_003560935.1 Ignavibacteriales bacterium | reverse complement strand
CATCTTCACGCTCTCCCCAAGGGTTAAGTAAGGATTATGGATCACGCACACATTTTATGTCCGCTGAACAAGGCCAAGTTATGCAGGGTTAAATTAATGACGGAATCGATCCTTCCCGAAAGTGTCGGACATCACCCGGCATTCAGCCGCTCACCGGTGGTCTGTAAAGAGGATAGCTCACCATGATCTCTTCATCCAGCATGCCTTCAAGGTTGTGGAGCATGCCCAGAAAGAGGATGCCGGTCTCGCCGTGCTCCAGGGTGGCGTTGATGCGCCGGGCTATGTACAGGTCCCTCTCCTTCAGGATCCTTTCGCCCATCGCCTTCAGCCGGGAAAAGGCCTCCCGGTCATCCGGGCCGTCGCGGGCCTGCATCATCTGCCTGATTATTTCGTATTCCTGGACAAGAAGGGCCGGCGATTCAGTACCCACCAAGGAGGCCCCTTTTTCCATCAATCTGATCAGAAGCTGATGATTGCGGCTTCCCCCGGCGGCCAGATCCCTCACAATATCGGCCTCTCTTCCGCACTCGGGCAGGCCGTCCTGATAGAGCCGCACTTTACTGAAGGTCAGGTTGAGGTTTTGAACCGCCTTTTCTATGTTCTCCCACATCCGGTTGGTAACGTCCTGCTTTTTCAATCTGGATTCTTCCCCGAATTCCCTGAGAGCAACCTTGCTCAGGGTTTTGCCGAGGCCGCCCATATCCGTTTCGGTGTGGATGATGGGGATGTAGACAAGTTGTCTGTCAGTTTTCATGCCGGATTTCATCTGGTTGTATGTAGGGAATTGATTCCATGGAATTGATTCCATATTATATGGATGGATGGCCATATTGTCATGCCTGGTGGACAAGGTAAATCAAAAAGCTGGTTGTTGTCTCCTGAAAATCCGGACAGCCGCGCCTTTCAATGTCTGTGCAACAAGCATGCCCCGGCTTTTGACAGGGGGCATGCGGGGTTTTCCGGCAACCGTACTTCTACACTGATTAATTAACAGCATTTCCGGTCAGGGGTCAGGAGGTCCGGCAGCCCGGCCGGCTTATGACAATTCAGCTTACCAGAAAAACCGGGATACCTTCTTTTTACAGGCCCGTTTTCTTACAGAGGGCCTTGATTCCTGGTGAAAACAGGCCCGCAGGCCCTAAGCATCGATCCTGGGAAAGCAGATCCTGAAGATTGCTCCCTTTCCAGGCCTGCTTTCAGCGGATATATGGCCGTTGGCCTGGCTGATTGTATCATGAACGCTGGACAGGCCGAGCCCTGTTCCCCTGTCGGGTTCCTTGGTTGAAAAAAAGGGTTCAAAGGCCCTGGAAAGGGTCTCCTGGTCCATGCCCATGCCTGTATCGCTCACCTTGAGCATGACGTAGGATCCTGGAACATCCGCCGGTAGACCGGACGCCGTTGGCTGGCCGGTCTGGAGGTTGGCGGTTTCAATGACCAGTTTCCCGCCTTCGGGCATGGCGTCTTTCGCGTTCATGACTAGGTTGATTATCGCCTGCTCCAGGTGACGCCGGTCCATCTCAATAAGGCCTATCTCCGGATCAAGACGGGCCTCGATCTCAATTTCTCTGCCCATGAGAGGTCCCAGGAAATTCAGCACCTCCATGAGCATGTCATTGATATTCAGGCTTATGGATCTGAACGGCTGCTCGCGGCCAAAGGCCAGCAGCTGTTTCATGATCATGGCTGCCTTTTCGCCAGCCTCCCGGAGCTTGATCACATCGCTGCGTAGCGGATTGTTTTCCGGTAGGGAGTCCAGCAAAAATCTGCAGTAGCTGGTGATCATGGTCATCAGGTTGTTCATCTCGTGGGCCATTGCTGCGGCGAATCTTCCTGTGACCTCCATCCTTTGCGCCCGTTCGAAATGGAGTCTCAAGCGCCTGAGTTCGGTCCTGTCCGTAAGGATCTCGCGCAGTCCGGCAATACGTTCATCTTTCTGCACGGCCTTGAAGGAGCCCCGGATCCAGACCATCCTGTCTTCGTTCGTCGGGATCCGAAACTCGTGAAGCTTCCGCCGGCCCGAGAGGAGATCTCTCAGGAAAGCCTCTCTCGGGCAGGGGATGTCTTCAGAATAGATCAGCTGGCTGAAGTTGCAACCGACAAAGCGTTCCGGCTTATGGCCGGTTATGGGTTCTATGGATGGACTCATGTAGGTGATGACCCCTTTTTCATCCGTGGCAAAGACAACATCATTGTGGCTTTCCACCAGGTCCCGGTAAAATTCCTGATTTTTCAACGCGGTTATGTCCCGGCCCACGGCCTGGAATTCGATTATCCCCCCTTGCTCATCAAAAAAGGCCCGGTCGACCCACTGTTGCCAGGCAATTTTGCCGCCGGGCAGAATGGCCCTGTGCTCGTAAGTAACCGAGGGCTGCTGGGGACTGATTCTGGCATGGTGTTCAGCAACTGTATGCTGATCCTCCTCCGGGATCAAGGCCAGAAAGGTCTGTCCGACAAGCTCATCAGGAGTTTTGTCGAAGCAGCGGCAATAAGCCTGGTTGACAAAGGTCAGTACCCCGTCCGGGCGAAACCTGCAGATGAGTTCGGTTTGGTCCTCAACTATGGATTTGTAGAGCTTATGGCTCATCTCCAGGGCTTTTTCCATTCTTCTGCGCCCGGTGATGTCGTGAAAAATCGCGGCAAAAAATCCGGGCTCATCGCTGTACGCGGTGACCTCGTACCAGCGGTCCAAGACCTTGCTGTACTGTTCGAATCTAACGCTCTGACCGCTCAAGGCCACTCGGCCGTATACGCCGATCCAGTCAAAGTCCGAATTTTTGATTCCCGGCAGGACCCGGGTGACCCTTTTCCCCAGAATCTCCCCGCGCCTGAGTCCGGTCATGGCTTCAAAGGCCGGGTTGACATCGAGAAAAATATAGTCCACTGGCTTTCCCTGACTGTCCATGAACATTTTGTGATATGCAAAAGCCATGGGAAGGTTCTCCACCAGTGTTCCGTATCCGTGTCTGTTTTCCTGGTCCATAATTATCTCCGCTGATTTCTTGAGTGCTGTTAAAAACTCTTAACTGAACTCTGGATTTTGGACAACAATTTCCGGGGCATTTAATCCATAATCCTCAACAGTCTGTATTTTTTGCTTAATCCACAATCCCTAATCCATGATCCTTATAAATTAAGGCCCAGGGTTTTGATCGTGCTTACGGCAATCTTTTGCTTGATGTTTCGGCCCGGGCCGAGTATAGAGTGGGTGTTGCTTTTGGCTCAAAACAGGGGCTTAAAGGTCGGCCCTGTGATGCGCGCCCTTCATGTCGCCCGGGAGTTTGTCATGACCAGGAAGATACTGTTTGTAGACGATGACCAGTACGTCCTGAACGGGCTGGAGAGGATGCTTTGGTCCATGCGCGGCCAGTGGGACATGCGTTTCGCCCGGAGCGGGCAGGAGGCACTGAACCTGGTTGAAGAAGGACCTGTGGAGGTGATCGTCTCGGATATACACATGCCCGGCATGGACGGGGACCGGCTTTTGACCCTGATGGCCGAAAAACACCCCCGGACCGTGCGCATAATTCTGTCCGGCCGTTCCGGGCCTGAGACGGCTGTCCAGACGGCGCTGCCAGCGCACCAGTATCTTTCCAAGCCCTGCAGCCCGGAAAGGCTCAAATCCGCAATAGACCGGGCGCTTAAAATTAGGGACCTTGTTGAAGACGATTCAGTGCAGGCCATGGTTGCCAGGATTGGCTCACTTCCGGCCCTGCCCGAGCTTTACCGGCAGGTGACCGGGGAACTCTCGGCAACTCATCCCTCCCTTAAGAGGATCGGGAAGATCATTTCTCAGGACCAGGGCATGTGTACCAAACTGCTGAACTTGGTCAATTCGCCTTTTTTCGGCTTCTCCAGGCATGTTTCCAGTCCAGAACATGCGGTCACTCTGCTGGGCGTCAATATTCTGCGGGCTTTGCTCCTTTCTCTGCATGTTTTTTCTCTACATGATTTGTCCCGGATTCCAGGATTTTCTGTGAATAATTTCTGGGAGCACAGCCTGACAACAGGCAAGCTCGCGGAGAAGGTGGGCCGGATGGAAGGGTTGTCCGCTCAGGAAGCTGATGACTGCTATATGGGTGGGCTTTTGCATGATGTGGGCAAGCTGCTCCTGGCTGGCCAGCTGCCTGTGCAGTACCGCACTGTTCTGGAAAAGGTGCGCCGGGACAATCTTTCGCTGCATGGTGTTGAACTGGAGATCCTAGGCACCACCCACGCTGAAATAGGGGCCCATCTCACGGGCCTTTGGGGTCTGGCCGATCCCGTTGTGGAGGCCGTGGCCTTTCATCATGCTCCGAGCGTTCCTTTCAAGGGCTTCAGGGCCCTGACCGCTGTTCATGTGGCCAATATCCTTGAAAGAAAGTATTTTATTGTCAATCCCGGCTATACAACGCCCGATTTTGATATCCAGTATCTGGAAGACCTGTCTCTGGCCCACAGGCTTCCCGCCTGGAAAAACCTGGCCCTGAAACAGGGAAGGGCGGCTATTGCCAGGAAAGCCGCCCAACCGTAAACACCGGGTTTGACTGTATCTCGACCTGCTGTTATCCGCTTTTCAGCCGGAAGCGGTTCTTCTTCTTCTTCTTCCTTTTTGCTGCGCCTGCCTGTCAGGATGCACACAGGCCGTTGCGCACAATCATCCGCTAACGCATCAGGATCCGCCTCCCTATAATTGCCCGAATTTTTGGCCAAAAAGAAGAGAATTCCCTGTTTTCCGGATTGAAAGCTGGCACTTTCAGCATCCGGAAAGAAGGGCTTCCCGGATGGCGACCACAGGTCCGGGTTTGTTGAACATAACTATTTCCGCCAGTTCATGATTTTGCTCGGTATTTTTCCCCGAATCCTGGTATCCGGAAGGCAAGGGCTTCAGGCCCCTGAGGGCACACAAAACCACAACGAAAGCGGGCGGAAGATGAAGATATGGGGCCGGGCACCTCTTTTGCTCTCGGGGCCACGTACGACGGCGCAGGCTGGTAGAGTGGCGTCACCGCAATAAGACGGTTATCCAGCAGCTTTTGGCAGGTATCTCGGGAGAGCAGGGTCCGCATGCGACCATAGATGCCGAGTTGGAAAGAATTGACCGGGATCGGGATGCTATGGACGGTCTGCTTGAAGACCAGAATTACCGTCTGGCGTGGTGGCGTACTGCAGGGCGCGACCTGGGATAACGCCGCTTTTTTGATATCAATACCTTGGTGGGGCTTCGAATGGAGGATGAAGAGGTTTTTGCGGTCACACACGCTTTGCCTTTCAGCTGGATCAGAGAGGGCAGCGTTCAGGGGATCAGGATAGATCATCCAGACGGGCTGCGCGACCCAGCCGGTTATTTCGCTCGTCTGCGCAGGGAATTTCCCCAGGTCTGGATTGTGGTTGAGAAAATATTGGAGCCGGAAGAGGAGCTTCCGTCTGACTGGCCCATTCAAGGCACCACAGGGTACGATTTTCTCAATCTGGTTCAGGGGTTGTTCGTGGATCCATCCGGAGAAAAGCCTTTAACGAGTTTTTATGCTGATTTCACAGGCCAGGGAACAGACTTTCATGCGTTGGTCAAAGATTGTAAACGCCAGGTGATCAGGGAGCTTTAAGGCAGTGACCTGAAGCGGCTGACCTCTCTTTTCGTGACCGTCTGTGAAAAGCACCGCAGGCACCGGGACTACACCCGCTATGAACTGCAGGCAGTTCTGCTTCAGACAGCGGCAAATTTTCCAGTGTATCGAACCTATGTCCGGATAGAACCAGGCAGGCAGAAAAATGAATATGAGGCACAAGTCAGCAACATGGACAGACGTTATGTTAAGCAGGTGGTAACCGATGCAGGAGCTGAAAACCCTGATCTGGATCCGGAGCTTTTGCATTTTCTGCAACAGATCCTGCTTCTGGAGATTCCCGGCCTAGAAGGAGAGCTGGCCATGCGCTTTCAGCAGTTCACCTCGTCGGCCATGGCAAAAGGGGCTGAGGACACGGCTTTTTACCGTAGCCGCTGATCCCTGCGGGCCGTATAACCGGCCTGTCCCAGACTCTGCTCAGACTGACATATCCAGGGGTGCCGATATCTATCAGGGCTGCGAGCTCTGGGATATGAGCCTGGTAGATCCGGACAACCGCAGGCCTATGCCTATGGATTTTGCCCACAGGCGAAAGCTTGTGTCTGAACTGCCGGATCTCAGGGTGGAGGCCATCATGAAGCGCATGGAGGAGGGTTTGCCCAAGATGTGGCTGATCCGCCAGGGCCTGCATCTGCGCCGCAACCGGCCTGGCGCTTTTGGTCCTGACGGATCATACAGGCCAATGCATGCTACCGGGAGAAAGGACGCACATGTGGTGGCCTTCATGTGTGCAGAGCAGATCATAGCCATAGCGCCCCGTCTAGTTGTGGGGCCCGGGGGCGACTGGGGGGATACCCGGATTGAGCTGCCTGCAGGGAAATGGGAAAATGTGTTGACCAGGGCAAGCTTTAAGGGTGGACAGCAGTCCTTGCCCGGGTTGCTGGCCAGATTTCCTGTGGCTCTTCTGGCTAGGGAGGCATAATCTGCGATCCGGCTTTCTCCTTCCGGAGTGCCAAAGAAAGGGCCGCCCGGCAGAAGCAAGTAAAAAGATCCAGTGAATCCTTCATTCACTACCTGAAACGTTCCCTGGCGGATTTGACGGCCTGAACCATGGAATCCACAGCCATCTCCGCTCCGGACTTGAGGTCCTCCCAGGCACCTTCACCGGCCTCCTGGAGCTTTTCCAGCCTTTGCCTGGCTTCATCGCGGTGTTTCCTGATCTCCTCCACCTGCTCCAGGTACTCCATCCTGGCTTCTGCTTCGGCCTGCTGGGCTTTAGCGGTCAGGCGATCAATCTCAGCGTTCCACTCGTCGATTTTTGCCTTCAGCTTTTGCGCAAATGCATCTATTTTTTCACTCATGATAACCTCCAGGGTTTGACAATGCTGCAGGTTAGGGCAAAATTCAGGACAATCCTCTGTCTTTGCAAAACTTTTATGGCTCCTAGACGCAACGTGTGGATTTTATATACAGTTAAAAATCAAGAGCCTTATCCAGAATGCTGGCTCCGGGGTTTTGGCAAAAGCGGCTCAAACTGTCTGAAGCGAGCTAGGCGGACTTAAGCCCGCACGTTATTTCCTGTG
>PWJF01000564.1 GCA_003560935.1 Ignavibacteriales bacterium | reverse complement strand
GCATGAGCGATTGATTCTCACTCCAGCAGCTTCGAGTGCTTCGCAAGCCAGCTTCAGCTGAATCATGCCGTTGATTCCAGCCAGTGGAGGGCTGACCAATTCCAGTCCGTCTCCTCCATGACCACTGACGCTGCTGTCATACACAATCTTCCACCAAGTGCGGGTGATGTGATTGTAGCTTTCCCTGCGGCAATCCAAGCCGCGTGCCGACATTTCGTCACTAACCCTGTTGTCGTTGCCGACAAATTCAATCTCCACTCCAAATGTGCGATGCTCGTTAAACATGGTGGCGCCTCCTTTTAAGTTTTAAAATTTTTAATCACTCCATCAAGTTCACCATTTCTGATGAACTTGAGCAATGATTAATTCAGCCAAGAATCAATTTGGTAAAAGTTATCTTTTTCCTCCAGCTTTTCAACGAATTTTTCACGTGCTTTATCAGTTTTGAAAATCTTTTCTTTCATGACCAATTCGTCGCGCCTGTTGAACTCTTGCCACCTTACTCCAAATTCAGTCATCGTGCGTCCCTCCTGTTTTTTTCGTCTTTACAGAACGGGCAAAAGCGGCTTGCTCCGTTTCTGTTTTTCAGCTGTCTTTCGAAGCCTCGATCGACGTTTTCCCAAATCTTAGCAACTTCCCATTCGATGCCAGCAGCAGTTACTGCCGCCATTAATTTCGAACCGTTACCATTGCGATGCTTTTCCATTCTCTTTTCCAAGTTCCCAAATTCGCAAAACCCGATATAATGGCGCGCGTGCTTGAAAGGGGTTTTGAAGTGTATCAGGTAAACTATTCCACGATGGTCAGTCATTTCTTTCGCCTCCTAAAATTTTAATCACTCCATAGAGAGCAGCGCTGGCGCTGCTCTGTGAGCAATGATTAAATTTCATAACCTTCTTCATCAAGTTCGAAATTCGCTTTCATCCATTCGACGCCTTTTTCATCGAGTGAAAACGCGTCAACTCCGCCTTCGATAAAACCTTTTTGAATCAAGCTGCTTAAAACTCCTCTGCCAACTTTCGGGTCAATCTCGGCAGCGTCGAAGAATACGTCAGACCAAAGCACGCTTTCAAACCCCTGTTCATAAAAGTCATCTTTTGGAACCGCCGTCATAAACTTTTGTTCCAGTTCTGTTAATTTCATTTTCAACGTCCTCCTTAAAATTTTAATCACTCCAGCCTGCCCTCCCTAAGGGAGAGCAGAAGCAATGATTACAAGTTAAGGTTTCCAGCGACCCATTCTACAACCTGAACTTCGTCATGAGTGGCGCACATTTCCAGCGCTTCCTCATAACCTACTTTAGCAATAAGACTTTCGACCAGCCCTTGAATCAGATGCACCTCAATGTTTTCAGTTGCTTTCATTCTGCCTGCCATTTTAAAAAGCCTCCTTAGAATTTTAATCACTCCAGCAAGCCCACCGGCGGTGGTGGACTTGAGCAATGATTAATCATTCCTGATAGTTTTGACGCTGTCAGCGTATCCGCTTACAATTTCGAGGCTGGTGCTTATCAGTCCAGCCTTTTCGTAAATGATGCTTTCAGGCACGCTGCGGGGGCGCTCTTTATTTCTTTTTAAGCAAGTGGCCACGCTCACCTTGACGTAAAAGATTTCAACGTGGTAGCCAGCGCCGTGAAGTTCGTTTATTTGACGAACCATTTTTTCAGCGTTGGTGCCAGTGCCGTCAATGATGATGTTCTTGCCGTCTCTGATTGCTTGGCTGATTCTTACTTTCGCTTCAGCTTTGCTCCATTCGTGATATACTTCAGGGCGCTCATCGCTGTAATCTGCTTGTTCTTTTTTAATCTCGTCAGGGTCAATCAATGCGTATTCGCTTAAATCGTATTCCTGAGCCATCATAGTGCTCTTGCCGCTTCCCGGCAGTCCCATTGTGAGAATAGCCTTTTTCATTGGTCTTACCTCCTTGATTTTTTTTTCGAATTAAACACCAGCTGAAGCATTCGATAGAAGTGAGGAGTGTTCACTTGTCCTGCCGCAGCAGGCGTTATGTCCAAACGGCGCTGCTCTCACGCAGCTCATCCCTCCGTCCTCCGGCTCATGGATTTTCACCATGTAGCTTTTGTTCATCGACCATCGAATGCTCCAAAGCTATTTAATTCATTTTGAATTTTCAGTTTCCGTTCGCCCTTGCGTTAACTCAGTGCTCCCCTGCGCTTCCGTCTTTAGCTGCCCTGTTGGTTCATCGCCGTTGGTGCGAGCATCTCCTGAGGCACTCTCAGTCCTGCTCTGGCTCCCCTGCTGCTGCAGCCCCTCCGCGTCTCGCCTCCCGCCTTTCTCCAGCCTCCGGTGCGCGCGTCCCTTTGGGCCTTGCGCTGTAGTGGAGTGCTGGGGTCCAGTTCGCTCTGCTCTTGGCAGAGTGCGTGCTTGGCTCGTGGCCCCTGTGTTTCCGGGTTCGTGATATCGGGTGTCTTCCCGCTCTTTCGAGTGTTCTGTGTTTTTCGCCTTCCGACTTCTGCCGTTCCTTTCGCCTCTTTCGCTTTCCCTGCCCTACTTTGGCGTGGTCCCTCTTTCGGGGTCTCGGGGTCTGCTACTTTGCGTGGTGGCTTGAGCTTCTGAGGCTTTCGCCTCGTCCCGGTGGTTCGATTTTCAAGGAGCGTTGGTGCTTGGTGCTTGTCTTTCGGTGGTGCTAATACTATAGTAATATATATATTATTATACGTAAACCCCTAAAAACCCGCAAATATGCTCATATAAGATGATTAAGAGCAATTAGCAGTATCCTTATAACTAATTTGCAATATCTTATTGTTTATCGCAGTTTATCGTGTTTTTTGTGGGGTTCGACCAGGTTTTTTTAAAAAAATTTTTGACTTTTTTTCGCGCCCTCATTTTAGCTTGAATTATGTGGCTTTTTCGACCGCTTTTTTATGAGGAATTTTTGAAAAAAATCAAAAAAAAATAAAAAAAATTTTACTTGATTTTTTTTGCTTTTACGATTCTATTTGATTTCACTAATTCTGCTGGCGCCACTTTCGTTCTGTGACACTACAAATACTTTGTCGGCATTGTTAATGATGGCTTCTCGTGGCATTCTTTCGTCGCTGACAGAAATTATTTGGAGATTTAATTTTTCACTAATTTCTTGAATTATTGCCAGCGCTCTTTTATTCGCGTCCGCTCCCTTCAATTGAGAGAATGGTTCATCCAGCAATAATAGTGGTCGGACTTTCTTATCCTGACGCATTGCCCAATATGCTATTCGTAAAGCTAAAGAAGCCACATCGATCGTGCCGCCTCCAGCACTGCCCAGTGGAGGAAATTCGAGATCGCGCCTGGTGAATAATATTTCTACCTCTGTTTTTCCACGTTTTTCTTGAAAATCCACTTTTAACTTGTAGGGGTCATCAAAAACAGCTTCCATAGCCAGGCTGACTTGCTCTGAAAGATGGTACTCCAGCTGCTTCTGCGTGGCCAATCCTACGTGCTTGACGATCTCCAATGCGCGCTCGTAACGGCTAAGCATTCGTTGGCTCTTGTTTATTTTCTGCTCCAAAGCGTCTATGGAATGCTGTAATTGATCCCGCATTCCTTTCTTATGCTCAATTTTGCTGCGAAGTTCTTGTAATTTCGTGCTCATTCGATTCCCTCCATCATTCTTTCCACTTCGTTTATTTGTTCGCTGATGGAAGCCTCCATGTCTTCTAATTCTTCTTCACGCTGCTTGATTTGTTTCTCTGCCTCTTTAAGCGACGTGACGTTGAAGTCTTGCTTGAGCTGCTTGAGCACGCTCTTTAATTCGCCTTGTAGCTCAGATCGCTGTGACTTTTCTTCCTCCAGTTTGCCTTTTAACTCCAGCAACTTCTTTCCTAACCCGTCTTCATTTCGAAGTGTTCCCATATGATTTCCCTCACTTTCTTTGGCGTGCTATTTTCTGAAAAGAACGCGTGGAGGTTTTTCTCGAATGATAGTCCCAACTCCCAGCCCCCACTCATCTTTTCGATGTAAGCAGCGATCCTCTCCTCACGCTCTTTTTTCTTGTCGATGTGCGCTCTGCTATGGACATTTTCCTCGATCGGGAAGTCTACTGGCGTCACTATATTTGCGTCAGCATAGTAGAGGTAGCATCTTGGCTTGTAATTAGCTTGGTCAGCTGTTATTCGTAACATACTGCCGGGATTGACCAATATGACGTCGTCAGCGCGTGAATCGAAATAGCTGTGGTTGTCTCCAGTTAGAATAAGATCGAAATATTCACCAAAACGCTCCAACAATTCTTCGTCTGTATAACTCGAAGCTGCCCACGAAGGTTTGCTGCCTGGCCACGTCAATTCGTGTAGCATCAATATCCTGCGGTATCCCGGGAGACCTTCCAGCCAAGGGGTAATACATGCGTTGTATTCGTCCGATTGATTAGACGCCAAATCTGTTGTCTTAAATAACAAATCTGCGTCCTCCTCGGGGTCAAATTTCTCTAATTCGCCAAACGGCATGCCTACTATGGCCAATTTGCCTATTATCAGCGCGCCCGGCTTTAAGACTCGAATGTCTAAGCGCGAGGATTTCACTGACTCTAATAGAGACAGTGCTGACTTCTCGTAAAGCTCAAGTGAATGCTCGGGTAGATCGTGGTTGCCGGGAACAGTAATCATCGGGCTGGGCAAATTATCGAACGCGAATGAACAAAGCCACGGGCTTGCTTTCCAATGGTGAAAAGTATCCCCGGAACTTAGCACAGGACAATGGTTGTTCTTTTTACTAAGTTTGCGCAGAAAAGATAATTTCTTTTTTTGCGCTGCGATGTAATCATCAGTCCGCGACACTGGCGTGCTTTCGCTCAGGTGAAGGTCGGCAGTCAGAATCGCGTCAGCCGCCACGGCTGCGTTTTTATTCTTGTTGGTCCGTTCTTTTTTGACTCTTGTCCGTTCCATTTGGTCCTCCTGTCCGTGGCTATTCCATTTTGTTTCCGCACAACGGGCATCTTTCCGGTGCTAAGGCGTGAAAATCATACTCTAATTCAGCGATGGTCTGTTCCACGTCTTCAACAGCATGAGTCAGCTGTGTAGCGCGCGACAATAGACGTTTGTATGTGTTAAGCGCCTGGCTTTTTTCTTTCCACTGAGCGTGTAGCTGCTCTGCTTCTTTAATAGCGACAATGCCTTGTTCCACGTCTTCTGTCTCCACTATGAATTCAGTCAATTCTTCAGCGCGCGTCGTCAAGTTCGATAGAGCGCGCTGCTCTTTTCTCTTGTTTTGGTAAGCGTCGTGCTGCTTCTCTATCTCTGCGCACTGGTCTATCAGATCGGGGATTTGCGCAGTAGATTCTAATTGTGTTTCAATTTCGCGCGCTCCTCGCGCCAAAGATTTAAGCTGGCTGGCGCGCGTCTCTTTTTCTGCTCTTTCTTTTTCTAATTCTTCTGCCTTTTCAAGTCTTTGCTCTAAAGTGGGGAGATAGAAATATTGTTCCATTTCTTGGTGGTATTCGAGAAGCTGTTTTTGAGTGTGCTTGACGCTTTCGTCTACTTTGTTGTAGCTTTTTCTCAATCCCGATATGGTATGGTCAATGTCGTCTATGGAAGCTGCTTTGTTTAGCAAGCGCGCTGCTTCCCCGGGAGTCGAAGCGATCAGAAAAGGGGGATCCATTTGCGCTTGTATATTGGTGCTGTCCATATGAAGCACTCGCAAGACTTCTTCAGGCACTTCTGACCCAAAAGCAGTAAGCGCCCGCCCGTTGATTTTGTATTCGTTCTTTGAGCTGGATCGCGTTCTTTCTATAATATCCCCTTCAGAAGTATGAACCACCACAGTAGTATCCCCGCCCCATTCTGAACGAAAAGCATCACCTAAAGGGCGGTTGGAAGCTACCCAATTAATGGCTCTGAAAATGGCTGATTTCCCCGCGTCGCTGGCGCCAATTATCACGTTGGTTCCCGGCACGAAGTCCAGCGTGGCATTTTTATGGCTTTGAAAGTTCTTGATTTCAACTTTGGTAATCATTTATTCATCCTCTTTTTTCTGCCAAATAAAGACCATCCGCACTCTGTGATTAGTCGAACGAATAACGCCTATGGTGCCCACCAATTCCAATTCTTTCTTTCGATACATCGGGAGGACTTGATCCAGCCAAACTAAGAATCCCCCAGGCTTTAATACTTTGACGCACTGCTCCACTACTTTGTTCCTGTTGACTAAGCAAGTTCCATAACGTCGCGCATCTTCTTCTGAATATGGCGGATCTGCTAAAATGAGGTGGTAACGCTTCGACACTATGTTGGAGAGATCGGCAGCGTCGCCAGCATACGTAGGATTGAGATCGGGGTTGATATCGAACGTCTCACCGCGCTCTGGTCCTTGTTCTATTGAGCCAGAGAAAAGATGGAGAATTTCCCACCAATACATTTCGGGAAACATGCTCATTATTCGCTCTAAGTATCCAGGCGGGTATTCGCCATAATAGCCTGCTTTGGATTGATAATTATTCCCGATCATCCATACTCCCCAAAGCCAACGATCGCTTGCTTGTAGCCACGCGCGCCCTGAGTATTTTGGAAAGAACGCTTTGTTATAGAATTGCGCCCTGTCTTTAAGCGTGATCATTGGTTATCCTTTCGCATTCTTTTAGAATGTCGGCTGGCTTGGCGAATTGTACGTTGAATGTACGCTTCAAATCCCCTTCGTAAAAGAGATACAAAAAGTCCACCCCTTCTCTTAGCTTAAAACCAGGCGGCAGTTCGAAATTAGGCTCAACATTCCACATATTACTTCTCCTTCCTAAGCAGCTCAAAGAACTTTTCGGCATCCATTATCACCACTGGTTCTGAGCGGCTTCTTTTACATATCAGCAACCAGTCAGTGCCGTCTTCTTGGTTATTCTTAGCTTGCGCAATCCAGCCAGGCACATTCCACGTCTCTTGCCATTTACACTCTACCGAGAAGGGGAAGCCCCTTTTGGCGTCTCCAATCAGTCTAACATCTGTGCCTGTCTGAGACGCTTCCCGTGACGCAATCAATTCGTCTTTACCCCACGGGAGGGATAACAAGTCTGATATTCGTCGGCAGGTCCACTGCTGTAATGCTCTGCCTTTAGCTTTTGCTGATGAGGGCTGGATCTGCTTCTTCTTCTTCTTCGGCTTCTTAGTTCTTTTCATTCTTTTGGCTTCCTTTTCTCCACGAATTGGCTTTCAATCTCATTCCACAGCGCGATCGTCTTCTCTT
>PWJF01000500.1 GCA_003560935.1 Ignavibacteriales bacterium | reverse complement strand
GGCATTTGAAGATATTATAAAGAATGAAGAACTGTCGGAATATTTACACTGGTATAATGTGTACGACTTTCCCGTTCGTGTAGAACATCCGCCGAACTATGAAGCATGGTGGGGACTGCCCGATTTGCCGAAGTTAATGGCAATGCATCCCGATGTGAAGGAGTATCTGTTTGACGTAACCGGATACTGGACGGAGTTCGGACTCGATGGCTGGCGTCTCGACGTACCCAACGAGATCCCCCATGAATTCTGGATCGAATGGCGGCCGATTGTACGCGGGATCAACCCCGATGCATATATTGTAGGTGAGATATGGGGCGATGCCTCACCGTGGGTACAGGGCGATCAGTTCGATGCGACGATGAATTACCGTTTCAGGAATGCGGCGATTGATTTCTTTATTGAGAATTCGATTTCGGTAACGGAGTTCAGCGACCGCTTATATGCCGTTCTCGAAGATTATGCTCCCCAGGTTAACCTTGTTAATCAAAACCTTGTAGGCAGTCATGACACCGAACGGTATCTTACACGTGCAAACAACAACGTCGATGCAGTGAAGTTAACCGCGATCATGAACATGACGCACGTCGGCGCACCGATGATCTATTATGGCGATGAGATTGGGATGGAAGGCGAAGACGATCCCGATTGCCGGAGAACAATGATATGGGATGAGAATGAATGGAATCACGATCTGCGCGATCATTTCATAAAGTTAATTCAAATCCGTCATGATAACCCCGCTTTAAGACGTGGATCATTCCAGGCAAAATATATTCACGATAGACACAATATATACTCATTTGAACGGAGGTATGAGGATAACATCGTGCTTGTGGTTCTGAACAACGGTGACAGTACGCGCGATGTTAGAATTCCGAACGTGGTCGAAGGTATATATTATGATGTTTTGAATGAAAGAGACCATACTGCCGATGGAAGTATGGTCCAGGTCCGTGATATTCCGCCACGGTCGGGTGCGATACTCGTCAGAAAATAAAGAAGGGAGATATTAAAATGGGATATTTTTATATTTATGTAATGCTTTTTATACTGTTGCTTTGCGTATTGCCGACGATATCTTCAGCGCAGACCGACAGTGTTGATGTGACGTTCCACTATACTCCGCCGGTAACTCCTGATAACATTTATTTGAGGGGTGAATTTAACAACTGGGAGACTGCCAACCCAATGACTTACCATCCGGATATGGACCGTTATGAGGCTACAGTACGATTACGAGTTGGAGGTCCCGATCCATTACCCGCACCGTATAGTATAGAAGGAGCTTATCAATATAAATATTATTACACAGTTGGAACAAGTGAGTACTGGGTGCAGGATCCCCTCAATCCACGTGAAAATCCCTTTGATCATGATAATTCCTATCTCTACACAAACGATCCTACCATTTATCATCTTCTTCCAAATCCTATGAGCGGGCTTGTTGAAACCAGGACACCGACTATAAGTGCATACCTTTATTCCTCTACCGAAACGGAGATTGATCCCGAGAGCATCGAAGTCACTGTGTCTGATTACGTATATTCCGATTTAAGTGATTACTTCGATGCAGAAACGAATTTTCTTAGTTTCGATGTTCCCGAACCACTCGTAAGTGGAACTCATTCATTAAAACTTGTTGCTGAAACTGTCGATGGTAGTGTATCAGCAGATAGTACCGAATTTATGGTCGAAGCTGGATTTATCCGGTTATTGACCCGTCCGAACAGCCGTCATCTCCGGGAATCTATCAAGGTTGATGGAATTGTAGCAGATGATACAATTGAAGAAGTAGTGCTGTATCACAACGACGATGCCGTTAATGTGACTGCAGATAGCGGATTCTTTTCTTATGAAGTAACACTGACAGAAGGGGAAAATGTATTTTATGCAATTGTCGATGACCCGGAAATTGATGACAATGAATCCGATCCGGTTACCGTCGTGTATTATATCGATCGTCGTCCGAAACCGGTTATTTCAGGTTCTATTGATGATGTCAACGTCATGTTGGAACTAAATGAGACAAATATTAATGCAACGAACGTAACATACACATGGTCGTCGGATGATGAACGAAATCCGCTTGAATTGGGAATCGTAAATCATACCGGCACCTCATTAACATTTGATATTCCTGAGATAAGCGGTGAGTTTTATATCGACGTCCACGCTGTCGGTGATGAGCAACAGGAGGGAAGTGCACGCACATATGTACGGGTTTATAATGATGATACTGCAAAGATTGCAGCCGTCGAAGGAAATCCCTCGTGGGTGAGGGATGCAATCGTCTATGAAATTTATGTTCCCGCTTTTGCGTCCGGAGGCAGCGGTACATTCCAGCATGTGATTAACCGCCTTCCGGAGATAAAAGATCTCGGTGTAAACGTTATCTGGTTTATGCCAATCTATGACAACAATGAAAATATTAACGAATTGAATGCTGGTTATAACATTGCTGATTTTTATTCCGTTCATCCGCAGCTTGGAACAATGGAAAAATTCGACGAGCTTGTTGAGCTTGCACACCAAAAGGGAATTCGCATTATACTTGACAGTACCCCGAATCACCTCGGCCGTTTGCATCCATGGATCGATGATCTACGTACATTTCGTGATTACTCTATTTATAGATCGGTTATTGAGAATCGGCTACTTGGGAATCATCGCGGTCTTGGTCATAGTATTTTACGTCTCGAAGATCATTATCCCCTATATGCTCGTTACAGTAACTGGACCCTACCTAATTTAAATTATCAAAATCCGGAAACAAAATACTACATGCTCGAAATGTACAGATGGTGGCTGCTTGAGAGAAATATAGACGGTTACAGGATGGATGTCTATTGGGGACCTGAGAACAGATACGGCACGGATGCCTGGTGGGAACCATTCCGTGAGGAAATAAAACGAGTTCGACCTGATGTATTCATTCTTGGCGAAACGGATGGTACCGGTCCGGGATCGGAAAATAATTATGCCGATTTCGGAGGGGCTTCCGATGCCGCATACGACTGGAATTTATACGGTTATATCAAGAACGTACTAACCGGAAGCGGCGGCGGAAATTTAAACGATCTTCATAACCGCGTCAATAACTTTGCGGATCCGGGTCAACCATACAATTTCCATACAGGAGAGAATTCGCATATATTTCGTTTCATCGAAAATCACGATGAACCAAGAATCGCAGAGTTGTACGGTACGGCAAAAGCGAAGGCAGGTGCGGTGTTGAATTTAACTATCCCCGGTATTCCGCTTATCTATGCGGGACAGGAAGTCGGTGAAACAAGTCGACGCGGTACCATTATCTGGAACAGAACGGGTGCCGTGGAAATGCGGGACTTCTTTAAGCGCCTCACCTACAGCAGATATGAATTCCCGGCATTCGCGACAGGGCACATTATACGGGTTTCGTCGGGAAACGGCAGAGTATATAGTTACTCCCGTCCATTCGACGATCAAAACGCGATTGTTGCAATAAATTTTTCAAGCAGCAATGCAAGTGCAACCCTCCAGATAAATGACAATGTATTATCATTTGTAGAAGGAGGTATTGACGATGAAAAAACGTATTACCTGAACGATGTTTTGAATGATTCATCGGCGACGGTTACCAAATCTGATCTTGCCGAGTATACTATAACACTTGGTCCATGGGAATCGGTTGTATACGTTTTATCCGATACTTTGATAAAGTTGGTCACAAGTGTCAGTGATGATGCTGATCGCGGAATTCCGGATGAATTCACATTACATCAAAACTATCCGAACCCGTTCAATCCCGGTACGACGATCCGGTATTCGCTTCCGAAGGCAACACAGGTGACATTAAATATATACGACATGCTCGGCCGTCGCGTCGCTACGGTCGTCGATGATTTTCATAACGCGGGGTCGCATCAACGTTACTTCGATGCATCGCATCTGAGCAGCGGCATGTATTTTTACAGGATTGAAGCGGGTGAGTTCGTCGAAGTGAAAAAGATGATGTATGTGAGGTAGGAAATACCCACCCCTAAGGGGATGGGTAACATTAATGAAACGCAAAACAATTAACCAAGCAAAATAATCTGCATGAAATCAGTCTGTATATTTATATTATCGGTTATTTTTCATTTTTCCACATTTTCCCAACCAACCGCAGTCGATTCCGGTGTTAAATTCACTTTTATTCATCCAACCGCGCAGTCGGTTGTGCTTGCCGGCGACTTCAACGGTTGGTCGCACTCGAAAGGTGCAATGACGCAGTCGGGGAATGGCTTATGGGCGACAATCATAACCATGCCGCCGGGAATTTATCAATATAAATTTATCGTCGACGACACGCTATGGGTGCTTGATCCGGAAAATCCGGTCGCCGTGGAAAATTATAATCAATCCGGTTATAACAATATATTTACGTATACGCAGATCGGAGTGATACGATTCGAAGCCAATCCGGCTCTTGCATCACTTTATGATAAACAGGACAGTATGAAAGATACATACGAGAAAACCGGTGAAACACTGTTTCTCAATATAATATGGCACCAGCATCAACCGTCGTATATCAATCCGGTTGAGGACCGATTGATCGGCCCCTGGGTGCGAACGCACGGCACAAAAGATTATTACGACATGACGGCGATGCTGAAAAATTATCCGGATATTCATGTTACGGTCAACCTTACGTCGTCAATGCTCCACCAGCTTGAAGAGTATTATGTGAACCGGGTGAAACCGTTTTATGATGCGGACAAAAACAGGATAAACGCGAACGAATATTTTAAGAAAGCTGCCGGTACGACCGATCCGTGGATAGATCTTGCGTTGAAACCGACAGCGGAGTTTACGCAAGAGGATCGGAATTACCTCTATAAAAATCTGTGGAATGCTTTCGGGATAAGCGAAGTACAGATCGGTAGATTTCCCGAATACCAGAAATTAAAACATCATTTTACAAACGAGCTTGCGCACGGGCGTGAGGATTTTTCGGAACAGGAAATGCGCGAAGTGAAATTCTGGTTTTATCTCGCACATTTCGATCCCGATTTTCTTGAAGGCGCCGTTACGTTGTCGGACGGTTCGGTCGTCGATCTGACCGATATAGTAATAAAGCGGGATAGAAAATATCATCTTCGCCGGCCGGTAACCGAAGACGATTGCAATCGTATGATTGCCGAAACCTATAAAGTATTGGCTAATGTCATACCCGTCCATCGTGAGTTACTGTACAATCCGGCTACATATGAGGGACAGGTTGAAGTAATCACCACACCATTTTATCATCCGATTTTGCCGTTAATTTATGATTCCCAACTGGCGAAAATGAGTAAACCGCGGGATCCGATGCCGCCGAGATTCTCCTACCCTGATGATGCTCGGGCACAGGTCGCCAAAGCGGTCAAGTATTTTACGGATACATTCGGTCAACGACCGTACGGCATGTGGCCTGCGGAAGGATCCGTTGCGCAGGAAGTGGTAAAAACGTTCCTGGAATACAATATCGAATGGATCGCGACCGACCAACGGATCCTCCGGAAATCCAAACCGAAAAATATGATGCACTATTTTGCATATCGTACCTTTGCGGATACCGCCACAAAACGCGACGATGAATCAATTGCAATAGTGTTCAGGGATACCGAACTGTCCGATCGCATCGGATTTGTGTATCAGAACTTTAAAGGAAAAGATGCTGCCGATGATTTTATCCGTCGGGTACTATCATATGCACCAAAGAAAGGAGAATCTCCCCGACTTCTCACGGTGATTCTTGACGGTGAAAATGCCTGGGAGTGGTATCGGTATGATAACGATGGGAAGGAATTTTTAAACGCATTATACCGGAAGTTAAGCTCTCTGCATAAATCCGGTCAGATAGTGACAGTAACAATGAGCGAATATATTCACGGGAATCCAGTGCGCGGCGTACCGGCACATCCGGTAGCATCCATGAGATCGATACACTGGCTCTGGCCCGGTTCGTGGATCCATGCAAATTATGATACATGGATAGGTGAAGAGGAAGAGAACAATGCGTGGGGACTCTTACTTCAAGCGCGGCAGGATCTTGACGAGATGGGTATCCCGCGGCCGGATCCAATGGTGGATAAACCGAAGGAGGGAGCAAAGAAATGGTTTGAATACATGGCATGGGAATCGATCTATGCAGCAGAAGGGTCGGATTGGTTCTGGTGGTTTGGCGACGATCAGACAGCACCGGGGGGCGAAGAACCGTGGGATGAGGGATTCCGTACTCATTTGACCAACATGTATCGTTTTGCACGCAAGGCAGGATATAATGTCGATGTGCCGGAGTTTCCGTCCGTTCTTGTACCGAAAGAACGACGCGCCGAACACCCTGTCGAACATATCGGTACGATGGCTCGAAGTGCCGATGAAACGGTTGAAGTAACATTCATCGTCGATGCTCGACATGTGGAAGTCGATGATGCGATTTATATAGTCGGAAATGTACCCGAGCTTGGACAGTGGAATCCCAATACGATCCGGATGAACAAGACCGATGAAGCGGATCTGTGGACGATCACGCTTCATCTGCCTGTGGGTGCAAATGTCGAATATAAATTCACCAATAGTGGATTACCTGGAGAATGGATCCCCGGCGAAGAATTTGCATTTTATAATAGACAGATATTCATCGGCGGCAACGGCGGTGAAAAGATGGTTGTGCGAGATGTTTTCGGTGTTAGATAAACAGAGGGAACAGTTATTAGTTATCCGTTAATGGTTAATCGTCGTTTACTGCTATTCTCCGATTAACCAATAACAATTAACGATTAACATTGAATAAAAATATGATAAAGATATCATTACTTATATCGGTATCAATCATCGCCCTCCTCGGGGGATGCGCCAAAGACGACCGCATGCACATTCGCATCTGGCATCAAATGCGTGTCGAAGAACGTGTGGTGATGGAGCGGCAATTACAACGGTTTATGCAGCAGCATCCGGGCGTGCGTGTCGAGCAATTATACAAAGAAACCGAGCAGCTCCGAAACGATTTTATCATCGCAACCTACGCACGGCAAGGACCCGAGATCGTCTACGGTCCGTCGGACATGATCGGATTGCTGGCTACGCTTGAAGTGATCCGACCGCTCGAACAATACTTCGATGAGGAATATCTGAATAATTTCCACGAGACCGCAAAGGTGTGGTATGAGGGACATCTGTATCAGCTTGCCGACAAGCTCGGG
>PWJF01000070.1 GCA_003560935.1 Ignavibacteriales bacterium | reverse complement strand
CTGAAAGGAGCGCAGCGATTCGGAAGTTCCGTGATCGCCGTGACAGGTTTCGCACGACATTTCGCCTAACTCAATATGTTGTACATGAGGAAAGTACACATTCTCCGGCTGCCTCGAATACACAAACCACGGAACCTCCCGGTCCTTCATCAGATACTCTTCGACAAAGATTCGTTCGTCTTCTGTTTCTCCCAACATGCCCATATGGCACATACTGCAATTCTCATTCGTCGGGATGCCGCTGAACCGCCCGTCGCTCTTCACATAGTGACAATCGTTACATGAGAAACCGGTTAAATCCGTATGGGTAACATGACTGAATTGAAACGGTTGTTCGAGTGACTGGTACATGAGCGACGGAAATAGAAACCAGCCGAATAACAGCATTCCGATAAATCCTGTAAAAAAAATTAGTATACCCTTATTGTTCACCGTTAATTCCTCCAGCTAACATATGGCGAAAAAAAATTATGAAATAATTTAAGGAGCTCGTCCCGCTGCAGATGGGCTGCAAGAGCGTCGACACAAACTCCTCCGTCTGCCATCAGAATTTTCCCCTCTAATTGTGATGATTGCAGCTCATTATGGACAAATTGCGTCAGTCGCTCTGTTTCGAGTTTCATCCATTGTACCGCTGCCCGCCCCTTAAGAAGAGAGGCGCCGTTTTCCGGATGTTTCGGCTTCTGTCCTTCAAAGAGCCATCCCGCTCCATAAGGATCTGCCGAAAGTTTATCGGGTAGTGCACGCAGGTAACTGTTCATTCCGGTTATAAGAAATTGTTCCGGGAAAACCACTTCCAGGTCGACACCGTTCACCGTCAGAACGGCCGTCGGTCTGCCGACTCCTTTGGTCGTTATAAAACTGATTTCCTCAACCGGACCAAGAACCTTAGTTAAAAACGCATCTACCCCGATATGACATAACCCATCCTCACTTTCATCCATCCACATATGGTTGTGGGAATAATGCAATTTTCGCGGCATGCGTATTCCGTCAACGTGATACTCTTTTACGGTATCATTCGCACCATCCTCAGTATCCGTTACCGGCTGTATGCTTGCCGGCGAATCGGGATTTTCCATTGAGAGATAGTGCTCACAATAACGATGATTTGTATTGCTGCAACGGGAGAACGGGGCTTCGTTATACGGGATAAATTTCGTGACAGACGATAAAGAACAATATTGAACGAACGACTCCTGTAAAAACGGACACTGTTTATGCCGTTCTTCTCCTTTAATCCGTTGCTGTGCGACCGGGCAGCTCGTCCATGACGGAGTAGAGCATTTTTCCACCTCGGCATCCCCCTGATCGCTGACGATCATTTTTTTGACGGGGGATACCCGGCAGAATTTCACTCTGGTTTCTTTAAGAAATGGACATTTCATTATCATCCCTTTAGTATTATGCTCTCGGATTATTACCCGAATGCTCGTTCGTCATCGTCGTATAGTTTTTCTCCACCGTCGGTCATGGTGAGACCAAGATCCGGCACTTCAAATACGTGCGCGTCATCGTGTTCTCTAACCTTTGCCTTCGATGTTTGGGTAACCCGAATCAGGACTTCTTTGACAGCGGCATAAACAACAATGCCGAAGCATATGAGTGTTGCTAATCCGAGCACCACATTGGTCAGGTCGACCCAAAACGTCGCTGCGTTGGTGATTTCAAACATTGCTTTGTTCCTTATATTGTTTGAATAGTGTGGATTCGTTTTCCAAGGACTTCACTATCCCATAACGCAACTTGTATGCCGGATTTAAATACGGGAGGATTGTTTTTGTAACTGATTTAATAACAATGGGTTACGAGTGGGGGTGAATACAGAAAAGAGAGAGTGATGGAGAATCCGTGTCGGATAATCCTTCTCGCTGATCCTGATTTCCAACACGAGAGCTGGGGGGAATGCCAGTGTGGGTTTTCATGATAATATGCGCGGGAAACTCTTCTCTAACGTGAGGGGTAGGGGGTGTGTGCGTGAATCAATGCACACTGATTATATCAACATCTCCCCCTCTCTTATATCCCCCTCTCACAACTTCGAAAAATCCGCGTCTACTTTTACCACCACGAATTGATCGGGTTTCAACTGAATGAAGTACCCCGCACCTTTTCGTGATCCGCGGCTCTCTTTAATAAGACCGAGAGAGATTTCATCCGCGGATGTGCTCCGGATGATGGTTTCGTATCCGGCGCGTCTTAGTCTTTGAGTCATCTTTTTGACATCGACGAGCTCAAAATTATCGGTTAACCGGACCGTTTCGTCATCCCGTACCCGGTACATGCCGATTTCCACTTTTTCAATACCGCTTACTTTGTAATCCCCGGTATCGAAGTCGAGATCCTTGACGTGATCGCGAATAATGCCGAGATTATCGGTTTTGACGGCGAATTCGAATGTTGTACGAAATGATTCGCCTGACTCATTCATAATATAATTGCGGACATCGTCGAAGTTATCGAGTTTGCCGCCGCATCCGTTGATGGTAAGAATAAAGAATACTGCTATGAAAAACATCGTTGTTTGTGTTTTCATATGCATACCCTCCTGATGTATGATTACGGACTGATGTCGGGTAATCCGAATTGCTCGGCGAGTTGAGAAATATCTTCAAGACTGACGCTGCCCACGATGTTGATCAGGATCACCTGATCATTCCGGTCTATTGAATATATCGTCATACCGGCAACCTCACCGGCTACCGTTTTCATGTATATGTTTGCCGTCGTTTCGGGTTCCCGCATTCTGTATACAATCTCCCAACGTTCGTTCAGGAGCCTTGTATTTACTTGTTCGAGATATTCATCGATTTTGTTTCGCGGGATGGCGGAAAGATCGAAAGAAAAGGAGCGAAGTTGTTTAAGTTTACGAAGAACACGGGCAAATTCGGGGCTATCCTTCTCTGCGGTGCTGGCAACCAACGCGATCATCGATTCACCGATTTGTACCTCAAGCGAGGTCTCTATATCCTTAAACAATGAAAGTTCTTCGAGAGCGATAAATCCGCTTTGTTCGGGCATCTCATCCTGTGCATTTACTGAATACAGGAAAATTACCAAACAGAGAGGGAGTAGTATGTAGTGCCTCATTATTATTGCAGTCCTTTTATAAACAGTTGATTGGTTTTTTCCACACTATGCTGTACCGGCGGCAATAGCTGCGACCGGATGATATCGTCACGAACATGTAACTGTGCATTCTGAACCACGGGAACGATCATAGCGAACGTTTTCTCTATATCTTCCTGTGCCTGACGGATCTCGGCATCGGAATAATAAACATCGGGTTCCGGAGAATACAAATCGGTTAATTGAAATGCGAGAAAAACGGCAAGCACGACCACGACAGCCGTTCCCGAAACAGCATATGCAGGACGGTAGAATATAAAATCCAGCACCGGATCAAAAAAACTTTTTTCTTTTTTTATTCCAATCCGTTTCCGGACACGGTCGGTTACGGTCGGCGGACATTTTTCCGGTTTTATGGAATCGAATGTATTCGCGGTCTGTCTGTATTCCCGAAAAATTGACGCGCACTCTTTGCATCTTTTCGTGTGGAAGAATACACGAATACGATCTGCGATAGTGCCGTCTCTATATGCGGCGCCGACCAGTTTTTCCTCGTCAAACGAACACGTCGGTGTATTCATGTTATGCTTGCTTATAATGTTCTAACGATTTTTGCAAATTCTTTCGTGCTCTGAAGATATTAACTTTTACCGAATTAATCGGTATATCCAGAATCTCGCTGATCTCCCGGTATTTTAACTCCTGGATTTCATACATTACGATAATTTTTTTCTGCAAGTCGGGCAGCTTGTTTATTGCCTCCTCAAGCTCCTCATTGATGATTACCTGCGCGGTTTCCGTTCCGGGATCGGACATTTTACCCGGATCGGGTAACTCGTATAATGCATCTTCTTTATCGTACTTCTGTTCATACTTAAATTTGACAGATCGCTTTCTGAGGTAATCGATACTCAGGTTATGTGTAGCCCGCATTATCCATGATTTTATCGATGAAAGCTTGATATCGTGACCATGCTCCCATATTTTAATCAGAACTTCCTGGGTTATATCCTCTGCATCGTGCCGGTTTTTTACCATCCAGAGCGCGTAGCTGAAAATCCGGTCTCTATACCGGTTTTCAAGAAATTTGAACCGTAACCGGGAACTCATCTAAATGTAAAGATTTAACGAATAAGGATTATATAATGTTACAGTAATTGACTCACCTGCGTGTCGAATGATGAGATTATGGTAATGTAATAAAAATTATTGTATATTAATAGATTCTTGACTAACATTTTTTTTAGATAAATCGTTGTTTTTACCATTTTTGAGATGAAAAACGATCCTGTTATCCGGCAATTTTCAAGGATTTTACAAAATAAGCCCAATGTAGATACATCGAATCAAGGGCAAAGTATATTATCGTACCGTTTTCCGGTATTAGATAAAGATTTTGACCGAACGGTTAATTCTCTCCTGAAAACAAATAAGACTGCTTTCTATTTCGAAAAACCCGGCGAAGACGTCCGTTTCCTGGCAGTTGGAAAGATTTTATCGGTTCGATCATCCGGAAGCAGCCGCTTTGATGATCTTGCCAATACATATTCAAAAATCAGACCCCTGATCGTGCATCATTATAACGGCGCTTCGGATGTCCCATTCCCTCTTTTTGTCGGAAGTATGTCGTTTTTCCCTGAACACCGTGATTCGATGTGGCGGGATTTCCACCCATCCGATTGGTTTATTCCCGAGTTTATTGTAGCTAAATCTACGGATGGTTGTAGAGCAGCATATCAGATCGACCTGAATAAGGATGCCGGGGATGAACAATCCATTTTAAGATTGGAGGAGTTTTTATCGGGATTACCGGCTGATAACCCGGAAATTTCTGATAATCCTCCCGATTACCGTACCGGGAATGAGGAAGCGGATAAGAACGGATGGATGGAGAAAGTTGCCGTAATCGTTGAATCGATCAGAAGAGGAGAGGTAAACAAAGTTGTACTTTCCCGTCATATTACAATCGAGGGAGTTGAGGGTAATCGAATTTTAAAGGAAATTACAAAAACAGGTAAGTCATTCCAGGATTGCTATATATTCGTCTTTAAATCCGGATCATCGCTGTTCATGGGCATTTCGCCGGAGAAATTGGCGAGTTTCTCCGGTGATACAGTTTATTGCGATGCTATAGCCGGGTCAATCGGCAGAGGGAGGACCGGTGAAGAAGACGGCCGGCTTGGGAATGAGTTGCTAAGCAGTCGGAAAAACCGCGATGAGCATCAGATCGTCGTCAACCATATTAAATCGATTCTTAATCGATATTGCTCGTCTGTCGATATGGATCGACTCCCAATATTGAAAAAATTATCGTATATTCAACATCTATATACCGGTGTACGCGGAGTACTCCACCCGGGCGTTTCAATATTCAGAGTACTTGAAGATCTCCATCCGACTCCCGCAGTCGGTGGGTATCCTCTTTCGCCTGCATTGAAAATGATACAATCGATGGAGCAATACGATCGAGGGTTATACACCGGTTATCTCGGATGGTTTGACACCGGCGGTAACGGTGATTTTTGCGTCGCGTTGCGTTCCGCCTTACTGATTGATAATACATTGCATGCGTTTGCAGGAGGCGGGATCGTTGCGGATTCAAAACCTGAAGATGAATACCGGGAAACCGAAATTAAATTAAAAGCAATTACTTCGTTGTTACATCCTTGAGCGATCACATTCAGATTAATCGAAACATACTGTGGGCGGAAGTTTTTATAGACCAGCTTGTCCGGCTGGGTGTCCGCTATGCATGTATCTCGCCCGGTTCGAGAAGCACGCCGCTCGCACTTGCTTGTGCCAACAATACTAATCTTACTTCGTATGTACACATAGACGAACGCTCCGGCGGTTTTTTTGCACTCGGAATTGCAAAGAGCATTCGCCAGCCGGTGATGCTTGTGTGTACATCGGGCACGGCAGCGGCAGAATTTTATCCGGCGATTATAGAAGCATATCAACAGAATGCGCCGTTGATTGTATGTACCGCCGACCGTCCGCCGGAGCTGATAGAATGCGGCGCCAATCAAACTATCAATCAGAACAATATTTACGCTAACCATATACGCTGGTTTTTTAATGCGGGGTTGCCCGAACCGACACCCGGGCGAATGAGACATATTCGTGTTGTCGCCAGACGTGCGGTCAAGGAAGCGACCGGACTTGAGAAAGGTCCGGTGCACATTAATTTTCCGTTCAGAAAACCGTTTGAACCGAAAAGCTACACCGATACAATTGACGCTCATAATTTTGAACAGTTCAAGAATGGATTTGCGGATGATATTGCGCCGGTAGAAGTATCGGTGACGCCGACGACGGAATCGTTGACCGATCTGATTTCGGCTGCACGTATGTATAGGCGTGGTTTGATCATTGTTGGTCCCGGCAATTTTAGCGAAGCATTTACAAACCATGTGTCGGAAATGGCTTCGCGTCTCTCATATCCTATTCTTGCCGATGGAGCGTCGCAGCTCAGGTTCGGGCGTAATGAAAAGAGTATGATCTTTACACATTACGATGCATACCTGAAAGCCGCATCGTTTGCCGAATCGCATAAACCGGAGGTCATACTTCAATTCGGCGGTACGGTAAGTTCTAAAGGACTTGAGTTGTTTTTAAATGAGCAGAATGCTTTTAAGATACATGTCAATTCCGGCGGTCGATGGCTTGACCCGTCGAATTATCTCCGTTCCGTTGTGCAATCCGACCCCACACGATTTTGTGCAATGATGAGCGAGGCGCTCCGGAAAGAAAACACCGCTATCACACCCGATGAATGGTTGGCGGATTTCAAAAAAGCCGAAGAAAAGGCGGAGGCGATCCGGAAGGAGATGATCGATTGCACGGACTCGTTATTCGAGGGGAAGGTAGTGAGGGTAGTGTTGGAATCAATCCCCGAAGATTCTCATGTCATGATTTCCAACAGCATGCCGATACGCGATCTGGATTATTTTGCTTCATCGCTGGAGAAGAATATTTGTATTCATACAAACCGCGGTGCAAGCGGAATCGACGGCATCAACTCTACCGCATTGGGAATTGCCGCGGCGACAAAATCTCCCGTGTATCTTATAACCGGAGATCTGGCATTTTACCACGACCTCAACGGTTTGATTGCATCGCGAAAATATGATATACCGCTTACGGTAATATTGATCAATAATAACGG
>PWJF01000067.1 GCA_003560935.1 Ignavibacteriales bacterium | reverse complement strand
ATGAAGTCAGAGCGTATCCGCATCCGATACTCGACTGGCATGAGATAGTAAATGACGAAATAGACGGCACAGCATTCTCCGTTACGTATTGTCCGTTAACAGGGAGCGCCTTAACATGGAACCGCATGCTTTCCAACAGCAAAACCACATTTGGAGTGTCGGGGTTACTCTATAACTCCAATCTTATTGCGTATGATCGTGAAACCGACAGCTACTGGTCGCAGATGATGATGACGGCCGTACACGGACAACTTATCGGGCAGCAGGCGGACCTTATTACCATGGTCGAAACGCGGTGGGATACCTGGCGGGAAATGTATCCCGGATCGAAAATTCTATCGACAAACACTGGATTCAACAGACAGTATGGTGTATACCCGTACGGAGATTACAGGACAAGCAACCAGTTATTATTTCCCGTTTCGAATACCGACGACCGTTTACACAGAAAGGAACGGATCCTCGGCATTATACTCGGTGATGAAACCCGTGTATTTCAAATAAATGAATTCTCAGATACTATTCAAACTATCAACGACTCGTACCTGGATTATCTTTTTGTTACCGTTGGAAGTAGAACATTAAATATCGCGGATACCTATGCACGTATTTTGGATGATGGTACCGTTTTACACTTCGATCCGGTGCAGAATCAGCTTCCGGTTATTATGAAAGATGATGAGGGAACATTGTGGGATATATTTGGATTCGCCGTTGAAGGACCGCGGGCAGGTACTCAGCTCCCGCAAGCTGAATCATATATTGCGTACTGGTTTGCGTGGACGGCATTTTTTCCAAATGCAGCTATACACACACCGTGATCGGTCACAGATTACTCTTGTTGTACTTCCCGCAATGTAATGACATCGTCAGGCTTTCTGGCGGGTATCATGCGGGTCTCTCCGAAAGCAAAGATCCATATCCTATCTTTATCCAGTCCTCTTTTTCTTACTGCACGTAAAAGCTCACGGGGCGGGTCACTCAAACGCTCTTCCGATTGATCGAATGTTCCCCAATGCATAGCAGCAAAATATCTGGCGTCGAGATCCAGAAATGCTTGCAGCGCTTCGGCGGGATTAAGATGAAAAAGTGCATTGTACCAATCCGGCTCATATGCGCCGATCGGCATAATTGCAAGATCAACCGGTCCCAGTCGCTCTCCGATTTTCTTAAAGCCGGGGAAGTAACCGGTATCCCCCGCAAAGTACAATGTTAACTCCGATGCTTCCATTACCCAACCGGCCCAGAGAGTCGTATTGTGGTCGTGGAGGTTTCGCCTTGATTGGTGTTGTGCAGGTACTGCAATAAAATGTATCCCATCCACCGTGTCACTGTCCCACCAATCTTTCTCAATAATTTTCGATATTTTCCATTGTTCCAATAATTCCCCGACTCCCAGTGGAACTATAAAAACAGGTTGATGCTCTGCCTCAAGTTGAGTTACGGTCGGATAATCGAGATGATCGTAATGATTATGAGATATCAGAACGACATCTATAGGCGGGAGTTTTTCGCATGGAATTCCAGGTGGTGTATAGCGTTGATGACCGATTCTGCTGTTCAGTATACCGACCCGTTCACTCCAGACCGGATCTGTGAGGATATTCACGCCGTCGACCTGAATTAAAAAAGTTGCATGTCCTACCCAGGTTACAACACCACCATTAATCCGTTCGGGTGGATTGACAAACTCCGATGGAATAATGGAATACTCAAAATGATCGTTTAAGAATGGTTTTTGGATTGCATAATACTTGAATTTCCACCAAATCTTATCAAGAAGCCCCGGTTTTCGTATATCTTCATCAAAATAAGGATTCACAAACACACCGTCGGGGGTATGATGAGGAGGATCAGCGTGAATCATATCAAAAACAGCTAATGGAACCAGCACCACAGCCGCTATAATAATTCGTCTTATTTCTACAGAAAAATTTGGTGTCAGCATGAACTACAATATATCAAGTCAGCAATGTCATTTCGGTGAGAGTTAATAAGGTATGGTTTTTTGGACACTATTTCAAATGAGTATAGAAAACCGGGAAATGCAGCATTCATACCCATGGCCTCAGTGGGTTTTTACGCTTCACTCCCCGGTATTGCGGGTGTGGAATTATTACACATTAATCAAAAATAAAAACGCGTTCCAACCAATAAGTCCAGTTCAAGTCCGACCGGACGTATTACAAAAAGTGTAGCTCCCAGCTCAAGGAAAATATCAAACGGTGCAGTCGGCAACAAATACGATACACCGAGCGACCCTCGTGGACCTATCCCGAGGTCACTTCGCCTGGTTACCGTGTTTCTGCCTACTACTACGGTACGTTCCCCTTTACCTACGACACTTACACCAATTCCATAGTGAAGCGGGATGCGTTGGTAATCAAATGCATCAACATGGAACAAATATGTTCCGTGAAATCTGAAATCGCTGTAGAAAGACGCACCGAGTGCAAAATCAAATGCCCGGTCGGACCGCGTCCAGTATTTTGCGCTGAACCCAGTCGGTTCGCCGACGACAACCCCCAGACCGAACAATCCGCTCCCCGGCGAGGGGCCGGATGCCCTCGCGAATTGCTGGCTCAATAAATTCGAGCTTGATACGATTAGTAATAAGGTTATTATAAAAATAATTCGTTTCATTGGCCCCTCATGGTAGTTTGCAGTACAAAATATTACGTCTCCCGACGTTCGCCGATATCGGCTTCGGAGGCGGCTTGTTCAAGCTGTTCTTGAACGATCTGAAGATTCTGTTCTGCCCGATCATAATCGGGTTTAATTTCAAGAGCCGATTGAAATGCTTCTACTGCTTCTTCAAGATGTCCGGTTTTCATATACGCTACACCCAGATTGTTGTAGAAAAAGTGTACATCATCCCGCAGCTCGACTGCCTGCTGCAGTACTGGAATAGCCTCTTCGAATTCATTCATCTGGATATATACATAACCGAGATTATTCAAAGCAAACGCATTATTCTGATTTAATCCAACCGACTGTTGATACGAATTTGCCGCTTCTTCAAAGCGATCGGTTGAATGAAGAATTCTGCCTTGAACGAGATATGCATCTGCGTTCTCCGGTTCCAGCTTGATTGCTCGAGAAACCGCTCCCTCGGCTTGTTCATAACTACCTATCTCCAGGTATGCGCGGGCAAGGTTAATTTGAGCCGAAACGTGTTCAGGATCGTTCTCAATGATAGCTTCAAGCATCGATGCTGCATTCTCCGCATCGCCGTCCTGGAGAAGTCGCAGTGCTTCACTGTATGAATATGTTTGCTCACCCATTTGTGGAGCCGTTTCCTCTATTTGTTCTTCCTGTTGCAGGTCTTGTTGATATCCCAATGATACACCGGACAGCAACAGGAACAGTATAACTCCCATTGCGAATAAAATTCTGTAATATTTCATAACTCATCCCTCCTGATTGTATTTTGTAGTATTAGTTATGGGGAAATAAAGGTAAAAAACTGTTCCCTGACCGGGCGAACTTTCTACGGTTATAAATCCGCCGTATGATTCCACGGTGTGCCGTACATTGAAAAGTCCTAATCCATTACCTTTTCCGGCCTTCTTACTGGTATAATATGGTTCAAACACATATTGAAGTTGTTTTTGTTCGATACCAACACCCGTATCGGCAACACGAATACAAACATAACGTTTCCCATTCATCCTTGATTGTTGCGTTTCCCTTCTATCGTCATCGAGTATCGTATTTTTTACGGATATACTTAGTTTTCCGCCATCCGGCATGGCATCGCGCGCATTTATACATAGATTTATCAGAGCCTGATATATATCAATCGGTGATCCGGTTGTTTGCCAGAGTGAGGGCTCTATATCCGTATCTACCTGAATTTCTTTCGGGAATGTGCTGGATACGGCCCGTTCAATATCACGAATGATTTGATCAAAATGAAGCGGTTGCGGTTCATCTATAACGTATGCCGAATTGGTTGCGATCTTTTTCATGACCTCACCCGCTCGATGTGCACTCGACTCGATTATAGCAATTAATTTCTGTGCCTTTCTATCGTCGGCGGGTGTTATACTTCGCAGCACGCTTACCGAAATTACAATCTGTTCAAGCAGATTGTTGAGATCATGAGCCACACCGCATCCGAGTATGTTAATTCGTTCAAATATTCGGAATCGCTCCATCACCTCCTCTGCATTTCCCTTTCGGTGTTGAAACGATTTTTGAGAGGTATCACCGAAAGAATTATTCTCCGTGTCTTCCTTTTTTTCTGATATTGACCCTTTGATAATGCGTATATCGGAGTCAGAGTGTATTCGATGTATTTTCAATGTTTTCTCACTCTAATTGTGTGGTAGATGAGGACGATCATAACTCGGTTTATTTATTGACCATTGGTTTTCTTTTTCTTTAACGGGTATCCGGAATTCGCAACTTAAGGGCGAGTAAGCGTTCCCTGGTCACGGTTGAACCACTCAACGGATGATGCTCAACAATGATATTGTATAATGGGATTATCCTACCGTCACTTGTCTTTTGATAACCTAAGAACTCCGCATCTGCATCTGCAATGGCTTTGGATTCATGTACGATCGTTTTATCCATGCGATTAATCCCGATAGTTATATATAATACAATGAAACTGCAATCTAGATTCTTGCTATAAGTTCCTGCAGCCGATTTTCCACATCTTCCATCGCTTGATCGATCTCGCTGCGCAAATCCTCCCACTCATCATGGGCAGACACACGGAGCTCCTGCAGGTAATTATTGAGATCGGTTCGAGCTTCCTCAAGAGCCTCAAGACGCATATACAATTCTTCACGTTCTTCTTCCGTAGTTTCGACAAGTTCATTGTGAAGCTCTGCGATCTCACTATCGATATCGGCAATTATCTTGCTAATACGGTTTTCATATGCCGATCTCTCCTCTTCGAACCTTTCAATCTGACCCGCATCACCACACCCGATTATCACAAACGCAGTTGCGGCAAGAATCAGAAATTCAAGTTTGCTTTTTATTGTGTTCATTGTAGAATCCTCCATTTTAATTGATGTATTTTTTGTTATGTTATCCCGGCTACAATATGTGGCGTCTACCCTGTATGACACGGATAAGTACTGCAACAACAGCGACAATCAGCAACACATGTAAAAAACCGCCGAGCGTATAATCACTAACGAAACCAAGCAACCACAGAACCATCAATATCATAAAAAAAAGCCAGAGCATAGACCTGTCCCCATGATTGTTTTACTTACTCAACATCTCCCTGGTCGACCGGGTCTAAGACCAGTTCACCGAGATTCTTTGTTTCATTGACAGAAACATTTATAGCCGGGAGTTCTTTTGGCCTATACTCAACGGATACCGGTTCAAGTTCAACACTATACGTTCCGCCGGAAAGATCGGTTACTTCAAATTTTCCGGTTTCCGGATCCGATTGCGTAGATGCAATTATACCATCTTCCGTAAGTACATACACGTAGACACGAACTTCGTAAGGAACTACAACTCCTTCAATTGCAGCATATTCGTTTTCCTCCGGGGCCGGTGAATAACTTAATGCGGCAACAACGATTGTAATCCATGCGATTAATGCTATCGGCATCATCAATTTTTGTAATTTCAACTCCCTACCCTCGTTCAAATTATGAGACATAAATACTTCCAAGTTTTATACAAGCCGGTCTCTCACTTCACGGATGAGAGACCGACAGGTACCGGAGCTTACTATCATCGTCCCCCCCCACCTTCTATCATGCTCCGGTTTTATTACAATTATTTATTATTTTTCGTTCTGATTACCTTGTTCTAATTCTATGATACCGAGATCACTCGTTTGCCCGGCTTCAACATTCATATCGACAACCACAGCCATTGTTCCATTTGTTAATTCGAGAAGATTGTATATTGCAGTTTCACTCTTTACTTCGACCCATCCGTTCCCATCGGAATATATTTCAATGACTGTGCCAAAGATTACGGCACGCATGTAAACACATAATTATATGTAACTTATGAGAGATTTAGTGCCGGTATGATATGAGCTAAAATTAAATGGGTGTGTACAAAAGAACACTGGTTTTACAATATTTGGTCATTTTCAGGGGTAGGAGTTGTATATTCCCGCACACAGGCACGTGTCAAAATATACACAGAATTACATAAAAAATGGTTTTTTTCTACTCCGGGCGCTGGACTCCGAGCCGTTTCATCATTTTAATAAGATTAGAGTGATTTGAGATTCCGAGCGCTTTAGCGGTTTTGGTAATGTGCCAGTCATTTTCACGAAGTGCCTGCAGCAGGATTCGCCGCTCCGATTCCTGCTTTAACTCCTGAAAGGATTTATCCCGTGCCGAAGATTCAATTCCGGTATCAACCGTTATATCCGAGGGGATATGTTCGGGAAGTATTTCATCACCGTTACACTGGATAATCATTCGTTCGACAATATTCTCAAGCTCTCGTACATTGTTCATCTTCCAGTCATAGGTTTGCAAAAGGGCGACCGCATCCGAATGGATTGTCTTTTTAGGGATACCAAAACATTCGCACGTCCGTTCAAGAAAATACAGTGCAAGGGGTTCGATATCATCTTTCCGGTCGCGCAGCGGCGGTACGGAAATAATGTGGGTGCATATGCGGTAGTATAAATCATTTCTGAACCGTTCCCCTTCGATCTCATTTTGCAGATCTTTATGTGTGGCGGTAATCACACGCACATCGACCTTTATACTTTTGCCCTGGCTGCCGAGGCGCGTTATCTCTCCTGCCTCAAGTACTCGCAACAACTTAGCTTGAAGGGATAACGGCATATCGCCGATCTCATCGAGGAATAACGTACCGCCGTCCGCGATCTGGAATTTTCCTTTTGCCGAACGCACCGCACCGGTGAAAGCGCCTTTCTCGAATCCGAACAATTCGCTCTCAACAAGATGCTCCGGTATGGCTGCACAGTTCAGCGCGATGAATGGCTGCTCTTTCCGCGTACTTAAGCGATGAATTTCCTTGGCAACGAGTTCTTTACCTGTTCCACTCTCACCGATAATAAGGACATTACTCGGGACTGCTGCAATTTTCTTGATCTGATCCCGCAGCGTCCGGATAGGTTTGCTTACCCCGATCAGTTCCGAATCGATACCTGCCTCACGGCGCAATTGTTTGTTTTCCAGCGTCAATCTGCGATGTTCGATTGCATTCTCGACTATGCGTACGAGCTGATCGATCGATACTTCATTCTTATCGAAGAAATTATACGCTCCCGCTTTGATCGCTCTGACACATCGCTCGTAGTTACCCTCGGCGGTATATACAATTATTGCAATATCATTATATCCATTTTTCTTGATCTGAT
>PWJF01000008.1 GCA_003560935.1 Ignavibacteriales bacterium | reverse complement strand
GTAGAGGCGACCAAACCGATACGGATAAGGGTTTAACCTTCGAACGGTATTTCACCAAACAGGGGGAGCATCCGTTTGATGAGATTGAATGGGATTACAGAACGGCGTCAATAACAAACGAACGCGGCGAAGTTATTTTTGAACAGAAGGATGTCGAAGTCCCCAAATCATGGTCGATGACCGCAACTAACGTGGTCGTATCAAAATATTTCCACGGGCAACTTGGTTCGCCGGAACGCGAAACAAGCGTACGACAGCTCGTCGATCGTGTTGCCCGCACCATTACAGACTGGGGCAGGCAAGGCGGATACTTCAAGAGCGAAGAAGTTACGGAAACGTTTTACCACGAGCTTAGCTATCTACTCGTTCATCAGCATTTTTCTTTCAACAGCCCCGTATGGTTTAACTGTGGTATAGAAGAGAAGCCCCAATGTTCTGCGTGTTTCATCAACTCGGTTGAAGATACGATGGAATCCATTCTCGAGCTGGCACGCACCGAAGGCAGGTTGTTCAAATGGGGTTCCGGTACAGGTTCAAACCTCTCGACGCTCCGGTCTTCAAAAGAAAAACTTTCAGGCGGCGGTACGGCGTCGGGTCCGGTATCATTTATGAAAGGGTACGATGCATTCGCCGGCGTCATCAAGTCCGGCGGCAAGACACGGCGTGCCGCTAAGATGGTTATACTCAATGCCGATCATCCGGACATTCGCGAGTTTATCAATTGTAAAGCCGATGAAGAAAAAAAAGCGTGGGCGTTGATCGAAGCGGGTTATAATCCGGGATTCAACGTACCGGGCGGTGCATACGATTCGATTGCATATCAAAATGCCAATCACTCCGTCCGTGTCACCGACGATTTCATGCGCGCGGTTCTCGAAGATAAAGAGTGGACAACAAAATCGGTTCGCGACGGCAATCCGGTCGTTACCTATCGTGCACGCGATCTCATGAACGAAATCGCAGAGTCCGCATGGATATGCGGCGACCCGGGTATGCAGTTCCATACAACCATCAACAACTGGCATACCTGCCCGAATACGGCACCTATCAACGCATCGAACCCGTGCAGCGAATACATGTTCCTTGATAATTCATCGTGCAACCTCGGTTCGCTTAACGTGATGAAATTCCGCCGGCAGGACGGTGAGTTCGATATCGAACGGTTCAAGAAAGCAGTCAGCGTTGTCATCACCGCCATGGAAATCATCGTAGGCAACGCAAGTTATCCGACCCAAAAGATAGAAAAGAATTCACACGAATATCGTCCGCTCGGACTCGGTTATGCAAATCTCGGCGCGCTGCTCATGGCACGAGGTCTTGCATACGATAGCGATGAAGGTCGTGCATACTCCGCAGCGATTACATCGATCATGGCGGGACAAGCGTATACGCAATCTTCAAAAATTGCCGAACAGATCGGACCGTTCTCCGGCTATGCTAAGAACCGGGAACCGATGCTGCGCGTTATCAATAAACACGGACTCCACGCGGAAAAAATTGAGAACGATGAATTACCTAACGAATTAAAAGATGAAGCGGTCAATGTATGGAAAGAAGCGTACGACCACGGACAGAAGTTCGGTTATCGCAATTCGCAGGCAACGGTTCTCGCCCCGACCGGTACCATCGGCTTTATGATGGATTGCGATACGACGGGCGTCGAACCCGACATCGCGCTCGTAAAATACAAAAAACTTGTCTGCGGCGGATTGATGAAGATCGTCAACCAGACCGTTCCGCTCGCATTACGTAAACTCGGATACAACGAAGAACAGCGCAAGAAGATCGTCGAATATGTCGATACAAACGATACTATAGAAGGCGCACCGTTACTGAACGAAGAACATCTGCACGTGTTCGATTGCGCTTTCAAGCCGTCAAAAGGAAAGCGGTCGATCCATTACCTCGGACATATCCGGATGATGGCGGCTGTACAGCCGTACATGAGCGGCGCAATTTCCAAGACCGTCAACATGCCGACCGAGGCAACCGCACAGGAAATCGCGCAGGCGTATATCGAAGCGTGGAAGCTCGGACTGAAAGCAATCGCCATCTACCGCGACGGTTCGAAGCGCACGCAGCCGTTAAGCACTTCGCTTGATGGGAAAAAGAAAGAGCGCACAGTATCGCGCCGGCGTCTTCCCGACGAACGGCAATCGATCACGCACAAGTTCAGCATTGCCGGTCATGAAGGATACATCACCGTCGGCATGTATGAAGATGGGACACCGGGTGAGATCTTCATCACAATGTCGAAGGAAGGATCGACCATCTCCGGTCTGATGGACTCTTTTGCGACGGCAATCTCCCTCGCACTGCAATACGGCGTGCCGCTGAAAGTACTGGCGGATAAATTCTCCCACGCACGCTACGAGCCGTCGGGCTTTACGACAAACAAAGATGTCCCGATCGCCAAGTCGATCACCGATTACATTTTCCGGTGGCTGGGATTGAAATTCCTACCGGAAGATGAGCGTCCGCAAACCGCTCCGCATGAGAACGGCGGCAGCGTCCGCAGTCCCGAAGGACAGCGTATGCAGGTCTCTTTAGACTCAAACGCCTCTGAGCAGCAAAAAGCGCAGGATAAAAAAGAGCAGCAGATATTCGAATCACAAGCCGACGCCCCCTCCTGCCATGAGTGCGGCAGTATTATGGTTAGAAACGGAGCGTGTTACAAGTGCTTTAACTGCGGCGCGACGAGCGGGTGCTCGTAGGTTAGTGGGCAGTGGGCAGTGGGCAAATAGATGCATGGTTGCATGGGCGAGGGAAGGTGGGATTCATCTGTGCGCAGGCAAGCTTGATGGAAAGATGGTGCCCGGAGGGAGGGATGGTTGCATGAATGGATGATCGGTTGAATGTCTGATAACCATTGATTCAATATTATGGTCTGATTGTTGCGGTGAGATTAGCAAAAATCAGTAAAAGCCGAATCGGTGATCTTGCCGGTTCGGCTTTTTTGTTATGATGGAATTTTGTATTTTTAGAACAATCGAAAAACTTACCATTTTTTAATATGTTATTCAAAGACAAAGATTTACTTACGATAAAAGAAGCTAGTGAGTGGGCAAGCAATCACCTTGACCGATCTATCAGTACATCAAATATTTCTTATTTGGTACAGTACGGCAGGGTCAAAAAATATACCGCGAATGGCGCTATATACGTCAACAAAAAAGAGTTATTTAATTATTATAAATCATTTCGTGGTAAAAGAGAGATTCAGTGGAAAAAAATTCTTGGAGAAGATTTAAACTGGCACCTTTCGTTCGATCACCTCAGAGAAGTCGATACTACAAAACATGTTCACCGGCTTCATCCATACAAAGGAAAATTCATACCACAATTGGTTGAGTATTTCCTGGATGATCATACCGATGAATTTAAAAGAGATGTATTCTTTAAAAAGGGGGATATCATTCTTGATCCATTCTGTGGGAGTGGAACTACATTGGTACAGGCAAATGAACTTGGCATGCATGCTATTGGGGTAGATGTATCCGATTTTAATTCACTGATAAGCAATGCAAAAATAAAGAAATATGATTTCAGAGAATTACACAATGAAATTCAAAAAATAACAAAAGAATTAAGAAAGTTCTTATCAGACCTAAATATCGTGAATTTCGATAATGAAATTACCAACAAATTAGCAATTATTAATAATAAATATTTCCCCTCTCCCGAATACAAATATAAACTAAGAAACAATGAAATTAACGAGGAAAAATACAGTCTAAAACATGTAGAAAATTTCAGGAAATTTTACTGGGAATTAGTGAAAAAAGATAACATTAAATTACAACAAGATAATCAAGAATCATTCATAGAAAAATGGTATTTATACCCAATAAAAAAAGAAATCGATCTTGTTTTTGACTTGCTAAAAAGTATAGATAATTTATCAACTAAAAAAATAGTAACTATAATATTAAGCCGAACAATCCGCTCATGTAGGGCTACAACTCATTCAGACCTTGCAACACTGGTAAATCCGGTTATCGAACCTTATTACTGTACAAAACACAGCAAAATATGTAAACCGTTATTTTCAATTCTTGGATGGTGGAACAGATACTCTAAGGATACGATTCAAAGATTATCAAAGTTTAACTCTATAAGAACCAATACATTTCAATATTGTATCACGGGAGATTCACGTGATATAAATATCTTTGATGCTATTGAAGATAGGAATTTTAATTTTTCTTCAATATTAAAGAAAAAGAAATTTTCCGGAATTTTCTCAAGTCCGCCTTATGTTGGACTTATTGATTATCATGAACAACACGCGTATGCATACGATCTCTTTGGCTTTAAACGGAGAGATGAACTTGAAATTGGCCCCCTATATAAAGGTAAAGGGAGGGAAGCAAGAGAATCATATGTTAATGGTATCGTTGATGTTTTAATAAACTGTAAAAAATATTTAGCAAATGATTATAATATTTTTCTAGTTGCGAATGATAAATTCGACCTCTACCCTATAATCGCAGAAAGAGGTGGGATGAAAATCGTGAATAAATTCAAACGTCCGGTATTGAATAGGACTGAAAGGGATAAAGGAGCATATTCTGAAATTATATTCCACTTTAAGGAGCAGTGAATGCCACTCACCAATATTCAGAAGCAAAAAATCAAAGAACTTCTTTCCAGAAAAATACAAAACAAGCTTAATAAATATGGTAGAGAGACAACATCAATGCCTTTTTTGGCAAGACTTGTACAAGACAATGAAAAAATAGCAGCCTATTCCTTTATACACTCTCTTGCAACAACCATGGGTATGTCAATATATGAGGATGTTTCTGTAATTATTGCTTCAGATAAATCGCAAGAATGTTTCAGAAATTACGGAGTAGGCGGAGTCTTATCGAAACAACAAAAAGCCGTTATCTCAAAAATAGTTTCAGAATTGAGAAACGGGGAACGTAAAGCAAATCTTAAAATAGAAACTTCTGAAGTTTTGAGGGCATCTTCATCCAACGCTACATACCAAAAATCGGGTAACATTGCTGATTTTTACTTTAAAAGAAATGGAAAAGAATATTATTTTGAGATTAAAACTTCCAAACCAAACATAGATGTATTTGAAAAAAGTAAAACGAAGCTTCTCGAATGGATCGCCCGAAAAAGAAAACGTGTCAAAGTGTTTTTGATTTTTCCATATAATCCCTATCATCCAAAACCATATAAAAGATTCACCGAGGTGGGCATGATGGATCCTCCTAATGACCTCCTTGTCGGAAATGAATACTGGAATCTCCTTGGAGGTAGAAATACCTTTCCCCAATTGCTTGATACATTTGACGAGGTTGGTAAAGTATTCAAAAATAAGTTGAAAAAGAAATTCCGAAATATTGCAAAAGAAAAGATCAATTCTTATTAAGATATGGATATATTATTACATAAATTAGGTGTTTCAGTAAATCATCTAGCTATAATTCATCATACGTTGATAAAGAACTATCCCGATTATAAAAAAGAAAATCAAAATGTTGAAGAAATAGGACTCGAACTATTCGCAAAACAACTCTATGCTGGCGGAAAGTTAGGGAGAAACGTTCAACGGCAGATGATATTAGCAGACATATTTCAATACATATTTATTGGAAGAGGTTATTTCTCTGCAACAGAGAACAGGCAGAATTTTAATAAATTCCTTGAATTAATATTGAGAGTCGCAAATTTATTGATAATGCAGGAAAACCTTTCTGTTGATGTAAAACTACGTAATATTGTTATGGAAGAACTTGAAAAGAACATTGATAATGCTGATTTCTTTGAACCTGGGTACGATTCGATACAAGATAATTTCAATGCGCTAAAACATTACAATGGATGGATTGTAGGTAATAAAGGAAGAGAATTTGAAAATATTTTTGACTCTCTACTACCCAAGAGAATTGGACTTGCCGTGGAACTTATCGTATATGCGATGCTCCATTTAAAACAGTACGGATACGTAGTACCGTTATTACTAAACCAAAGAATTATAAGAGGAGGAAATATTCCGAATGAAACAAACTCCATAGATTATCTCGCACCTCCAGACTTTCTATTATTTAGAGAAAAAGGACAGGTTTTTGGTGTAGAAGTTGGTAGTGCTAAGGATGATCAAAATACACGTTTTTCACTGGTAACTTCTATCCCGTTATTCTCGGTTAGGTTGGGTGATCACCGACAGCCTCAACCTTTTAGATGTGGAAAATGTGGAAAATGGATAACATATTCAAACTTCATAATCAAGGGACTTATTAGTGGAAGTGTTTCAACAGATACTGACCAGATAGATGCTGATGAGTTCTTAAGTAACGGTTTAACTGGTATAGAGGAAAATGAAATTGTTTTTTATGGAGAAGGAGATGATTACGATGGAAATAGAAGAGAATTACGTTACCATTTTCTCTGCGTAAAGAATCAGGATATTGTTTTAAATCGTTTAGAAGGAAGAACACGTCACCATACCAAAGGATTGATTCTTCCTGTACCATTTGTCAAAGGATTAGAAATACTTAAAGAAGATTAAATAATTAAATTCAAACAGAAACTAAGAATTCAGAACCATCTAACAGATCACGCAAAAAACCTCAAACCATCCAAATCAACAAACTTTACCAACGGTTATCAAATTAAGTTTATTGTCGAAAAAATACGCAAGACTCTCGGACTGGAAATCATCTAAAAGACAGATCGATTCAGGTTAGAACTGTAAACATCGGTTCGCTACATTTCGGTATAATTGTACATGACCCTCTGACAATATCGAACTTCATTTAATATTTGATGATCAAATCAATCACCGATTCAACCATTCATGCACCCATGCAATCACGCTCCCCGCCGCCTCACCACCAACGCCGAGTTCTTCGACCCGAACCCGATACAATTACACACCGCGGTCGTGATTTCTTTTTCGATCGCCGTATTCGGGATGTAATTCAAATCGCATTCCGGATCGGGATTTTCGTAATTGATCGTGGGATGAATAAAACCGCGATCCATCCCCACCAGCGTTGCCAGCAAGCCCGCAGCACCGCTTGCACCCTGCGGATGTCCGATCATCGATTTAGTTGCGCTCATCGGAATATCATACGCGCGGTCGCCGAAAACGTGTTTCATCGCAAGCGACTCGAGCCTGTCGTTCAGCTTTGTCGATGTGCCGTGGAGGTTAACATATTCGACATCCTCCTTATCGACACCAGCATCACGCAGCGCAAGCTCAACCGCCCGTGCGGATTCGACGGCATCGCCTTTTATCTGCACACGGTGATATGCATCGCAGGTCGCGCCGAAACCGGCAATTTCCGCTATCGGGGTAACGCCCCTTTGCTGCGCATGTGTTTCATCCTCAAGGACCACCATC
>PWJF01000155.1 GCA_003560935.1 Ignavibacteriales bacterium | reverse complement strand
CTCACCGCAACCCTCGGCGATAAGATCCAGATCGTCGGCGACGACTTACTCGTTACAAATACGAAGTTTCTTGCACGAGCCATCGATGAAAAAGCATGTAATTCCATCCTTATTAAGGTAAACCAGATCGGTACACTTACCGAAACATTCGAAGCCATTGAAATGGCAAAACAAGCCGGCTTTACATCGGTGATAAGTCATCGTTCGGGTGAAACCGAGGATACCACAATTGCAGATATCGCAGTCGCGACTAATGCCGGTCAGATAAAAACCGGTTCTGCAAGCCGAACCGACCGGATTGCAAAATATAACCAATTGCTCAGAATCGAAGAAGAACTTGATGCAATTGGTGCATATATCGGTTTTGATGCTTTCAAACATTAAACATGCGTAGAACCTTTTTTCTCCTCCCGGTCATCCGGCTGTATATACATCCCCCAGTATGTACGATGGAACAGATCGGGAGGGGAGTTTTTCCTGAACCCTATCACGACCACTGAGAGTAATAAAGGTGATGTAATATGAATAAAGAATATCCGATTACGTTCGGCACCGACGGATGGCGTGCTATTATTGCGGATGATTTTACCTTTGATAATTTGTCTACAGTTGCAGAAGCAACCGCCCGGTATTTTAAACGACATAAAAAAATCGATAACGGAGTTATTATCGGTTATGATGCGCGATTTATGTCGGGTGATTTTGCGGCATTTACGGCGGAAGTGCTCGGTAACCGGGGTATCAAGGTCTATCTTTCGGATACGATATCCTCGACGCCGATGGTATCGCTCGCAGTTGCAAAACGAAAAGCGGCAGGGGGCGTGGTTATAACCGCCAGTCACAATCCGCCCCGCTATAACGGCTTTAAGATAAAGGAAGACTACGGCGGAGCCGCTCATCCGGAAATGATCCGACGATTGGAAAAGCATGTCCACAAACTACTTGATCAGAAGAATAAAAAAACACGGAGGAAGAAATCTCTCGAAGATTTGAAAAAAGAGGGGATTGTTAGAAATATTGATCTTACGAATCTATATGTTGAGGATATCCGGAAGAAGATCGATCTGGATGCAATACGAGGGGCGGATATAAAAATTGCGTATGATGCGATGTACGGCGCGGGTGCGGGTGTAATAGGTCAGCTTGTGGATTCGGTTGAAGAGTTGCGCAGCAAGCATAATCCGGCGTTCGGCGGGATTAATCCGGAGCCGCTTCCACAGTATCTGGGTCCATTGTTCGATGAAATGAAATCGGGGGGATTCAATTTCGGTTTTGCAACCGACGGCGATGCAGACCGCATCGCTGCCGTTGACGAGAAAGGTCAATTTGTCGATTCCCATCGCATCTTTGCTTTGCTGCTTAAATATTTATACGAGCAGAAAGGGTTACGCGGTACGGTTGTAAAATCTTTTTCGGTAACGGAACTTGTCGATAAAATGTGCGAACGGTATAATCTGCCGCTCCATATTACACCGATCGGCTTTAAACACATCTGCCGCGAGATGGTTGATGGTGATGTGCTCATCGGGGGGGAAGAGAGCGGCGGAATCGGCGTGAAGAATCATATCCCCGAGCGCGACGGGATTCTGATCGGTTTGCTGCTCTGTGAGATGATGGCGGTTCGGGATAAAAAGTTAAGCGAACTTGTGGATGAATTAATGAATGATTACGGGGATCATTTCTATAATAGAATTGATTTGCATGTTGATAAGAAGGAACAGCCGCGTATAATGCGTACGTTTAAAAAAGGGCTACATGCAATAGCCGGCTATCCGGTAATCTCACGGAACGACCTGGACGGATACAAATTATACATTAACAACGGCTGGATTCTGATACGATCGTCCGGGACGGAGCCGCTTATTCGATACTATGCAGAAGCGGATTCACCGGATAGAGTGGAGAAATTGTTGCGGTTTGCTACATCGGTCTGATTTAGACTCCGGTGCTGACGGTATGATACATTTAAAAAATATCGGTATACAATTCGGTGACGATTCGTTATTTGAGAACGTTAATCTAAATATCGGTACGCGGGAGCGTATCGGGCTAGTCGGTTCCAACGGAGCGGGGAAGACAACATTGCTGCGGATTATCAACGGTGACATGGAACCCCACACCGGCAGCGTTGAGAAAGCGAAAACCGCATCGGTGGGTTTCCTGCCGCAGGAAGTAGTGCGAATGAAGGGCAAGACGCTATACGATGAAGTTGCTACGGCATTCGGCGACATAATTGAAACGCAGGAAAGACTGGAGGATGTCAGGTTAGAGCTTTTAAAACATGATCTGAATGATGAGGAACGAACCGAGCTTATCGAACAGATGGGTACATTGCAGCAGCATCTTGAGATGTCCGATGCTTTCCGCATGAAATCGTCCATTGAAAAAGTGTTGATGGGACTCGGCTTTCGCGAAGATCAATTTAACTGGATGACCGAACATTTCAGCGGCGGATGGCAGATGCGTATCGAGCTTGCAAAATTGTTGCTGCGCCAGCCTTCTCTTCTTTTACTTGACGAACCGACCAATCACCTTGACCTCAATTCACTCCGGTGGCTGGAAGAATATCTCTTATCGTATGAAGGGAGTCTAATCATCGTATCGCACGACAGGGCTTTTCTTGATACGATGTGTAAACATATCTGGGAGTTAAGTCTCGGTAAGCTGGCAACCTACGCCGGAAATTTTTCCGGTTATGTAATACAAAAAGAAGAACGAAAAGAGCTGCTCGAATCGGCATACAAAAATCAACAGCGACAGCTTAAACAAAGTGAACGCTTTATCGAACGATTCAGGTATAAAAACACAAAGGCCCGGCAAGTACAGAGCCGGATCAAGCAGCTTGAAAAAATCGAGCGTATTGAACTTGAAGATGAGGAAAGCGAAATATCGTTTCATTTTCCGCCCCCTCCGAGGAGCGGAGCGACCGTAGCGAATCTGCGGAACATTGTCAAACGGTATGGTACCAATGAAGTATTTAACGGTGTCGATTTCACGGTAGAGCGCGGCGACCGTATTGCATTTGTGGGCGTAAACGGTGCCGGTAAATCGACGATGGCAAAGATAATTGCAGGCGTTGAATCGTTGACCGGCGGCAGCCGTGAGATTGGATATAACGTTACACCCGGATATTTCGCACAGAATCAGGCGGAGGAACTGGACTTGACTTCGACGCCGTTGGATATTTTAAATTCGGTCGCCGAAGGTGAGATGCGAAAATATACACGAACCCTTCTCGGCTGTTTTCTGTTTCAGGGAGATGATGTATTTAAATCAATCAGTGTAGTGTCGGGAGGAGAGAAGAGCCGGATTGCCCTTGCAAAGATGCTGCTCACACCTGCGAATCTATTAATACTTGATGAGCCAACTAATCACCTGGATATGCGGTCGAAAGAAATCCTTCGCCGTGCATTACTGGCATTTAAAGGTACATACATCATAGTATCGCACGACCGTGCATTTCTTGAGGGAATAGTGAACAAGGTCGTAGAATTTCGTCACGGCGGAATATTAAAAGAATATCCGGGCACGCTGGAAGAATATCTTGCGAAAATCGACGGGCAGCAGGAAGAAACTGTGCAGGAGCAGAGCAAAGATAAAAGCGATAAACGGCGTAACGAGAAAGTTCGCAAGCGGCGGGAGGCGGAGGTCAGACAGCAGCGGTATTCCGAGACACGAAAACTGACGGATCGACTCGACAGAATTGAAAAGGATATTCACACGCTTGAAGACCGGGTGAAAGAACTTGAACAAAAATTAATGGATGAAAAACTGTACAATAATCCCGACGAGATCCGCACGATACATCATGAGTACTCGGAATCGAAAGAAAAACTGCAATCACTGTATAACGATTGGGATAAAATAACCATCGAGTTGGAAGAGATAAATCTAAAGTTTGATAAGCTATTGAATGAAAATTAAAAAAGGCGATGAAGTCACATTAAAAATCGATTCGCTTGCATTCGAAGGCAAAGCCATCGCACGGCTGAACGGTCTTGTTGTTTTTGTCAACGACGCCGTGCCGGGTGATACGGTACGAGCGGCGATCACGAAAGTAAAGTCGCAGTATCTTGAAGCAAAAAACCTCGGGCTTCTTGAACCATCCGATCTCCGAGTCGAGCCCCGCTGCCGGTATGTCGGTTCGTGCGGCGGCTGTAAGATGCAGCATATTGATTATTCAGCACAACTATCGTTTAAACACAGTCACGTTATCGATTCGTTTGAACGCATCGGTAAGATCACCGGTGTCGAAATACCGCCGCCGGTCGGTGCGGAAGATATTTTCCTTTACCGTAACAAAATGGAGTTCTCCTTTTCCGATCAGCGCTGGCTTACATCCGCGGAAATCGAATCGGGCGAGGAATACGATAAAAACTTTGCGCTCGGTCTGCATGTCCCGGGCAGATACGATAAAGTGCTCGATATAGAGGAATGCTGGCTTCAATCCGGTGAGAGTAACCGTATACTCGATTCCGTACGGCGGTCGGCAAAAGAATTACATATCAAACCGTACACCACCCGGTCGCATGAGGGATTCCTTCGCTTTCTCGTAATAAAACAAAGCCGTGCCACCGGTGAGATAATGGTGAACGTTGTTGCGTCCGCTAACCGGCAGGATATTATGCAGCCGGTTGTCGAACGGTTGCGCAAGGATGTACCCGAAGTGAGCACGATCGTTAACAATATCAATCGCCGCAAAGCGCAGGTCGCCGTCGGCGATGAAGAGATACTATATTACGGTGACGGGTCTATTACCGAGCGGATCGGACCGTTTACGTTTCGGATATCGGCTAATTCATTTTTTCAAACAAACACCGGACAGGCGGAGAAACTGTATTCCATCGCAAAAGAATTCGGTGAACTATCAACCGATGATATTGTACTTGATCTGTATTCGGGTACCGGTACGATGACGATTTATTTATCCGATTCGGCGAAACGTGTGTACGGCATCGAATCTGTCGAAGATGCAGTTAAGGATGCGAAAGAGAATGCTCACATAAACAACATCGACAACGTACGGTTTGTGCACGGCGATGTTCTCGAACAGTTAAACAAACGAAATGTATGGCTTGAGGAGGAACCCACCGTATTATATATTGATCCGCCCCGAAGCGGTGTTCACCCCAAAGCTATTTGTGAGATAATAGATTTACAAATCCAGAAAATCGTTTATGTAAGCTGCAACCCGGCAACGCAGGCGCGTGACATTGCCGCATTGACCGGACAGGGTTATCGCATCGACCGCATGCAGCCGGTGGATATGTTCCCGCATACGTATCATATAGAGAATGTCGTGAGGTTGAGTTTATGAAAATGTGCGACGCACCTGCCCGTTGCGCGGGCAAGTGCGTCGCACATCTGTAGATTCGTGGACATTTATTTCCTCCCCACCACAATCGACACAACACCGAACGTCAATTGATGCACCGCGTCGATCGTAAATCCAGCGGCGCTCATCTCATCTTCGAATTGTTCTATTTCCGGAAACCCATGGATGGACTCGGGAAGGTAGCGGTACGCGAAGTTGCTGCCTGAGATGATCTTGCCGACTCGCGGTATTACATTTGTAGAGTACCATTTGTACATGTTGCCGCGAAATCCGGTCTGACGGGGGAAAAATTCAAGTATTGCCAGGCGTCCGCCCGTTGTAACGGTACGATAGATCTCTTTCATTGCCCCGATACGCGGGCGCATATTGCGAATCCCGAAACCGATTGTCACGGCGTCAAAAATATTATCCTTGAACGGTAAACGGAATGCATCACCCCGCACGAGGAGCGATGGCATACCCCGATCTGTCAGCTTTTTACGGGCAAATCCGAGCATTTGTCCCGAGCGGTCGCAGCCGAATCCTTGAATATGGTTTGTTTTCAGAAATTCTTTTAAAATATCGCCGCTTCCGGTTGCGAGGTCGAGCATTTTTTGACCTGGCTGCAAATCGAGTATACGGTACAGTTTTTTTCGCCACCGGGTATCGATGCCGAAACTGAGCATACGGTTGAGCAGATCGTACCGGTGTGCGATGGAATCGAACATGTGCTCGATCACACGGGGATCTTCAATGGATTTTTTCTCAGACATGCCCATAAGATAGAAAAGCGGCTTGTTTTTTACAACAGGACGCAAATATTTTGTTATATTTTCTTCCGAAGGGATCGCAAATATGACATAGAACATTGCAATTTTATGAATAAAGTAATACATTGGAAAAAACAATGTTTTTCCCCCGGTGCATCCAAAACTATGATGTAAGGTTCCCTTATATGAGAATCATAGCTGTAATTATTATGATGTTGGGTCTGGCAGCAACGCTTTCTGCGCAGATCGACGAAAAAATTGTTATTGCCGAACGTGTGCGGGGTTCTATAACCATTGACGGATTATTGAACGAGCGCGACTGGCAGCGCGCACAACCGGTAAACGATTTTATTCAATACGATCCCGACGAAGGATCGGACCCGACCGAACGGAGTATTGTGCTTGTCCTTTATGATGATAACGCGCTTTATATTGGCGCAATATTATACGATTCCAATCCGAGAGGCATAGTGGGACAGCTCTCCCGCCGGGACCGGTATACCCATGCCGATAGATTCGAAGTATTGATCGATAGTAATAATGATAAACTTACCGCGTACCGCTTTGTTGTGAATGTTTCGAATGTACAGAGAGACGGTATCTACAGTCACGACGGTGTACGCTACGACGGCGACTGGGATGCAGTATGGGAGTCATCGACTGCACGCATCGGGCGCGGATGGAGTGTGGAAATGCGTATACCGTTCACTGCCCTCAGGTTCGATAAACGCAATGGTGAATACCGTTGGGGAATTAACTTCAGACGATTTATTGCGCGAAAGAATGAAGAGATACACTGGATCGTCGTGCCGCGGCGGGAAGAAGGACTTGTCTCACGATTCGGTATGCTCCGCGGTATGACGGATATAAATCCGCCGCTGCACGTTGAGGTATTACCGTACATTGTTTCTCAGGGAAGACGACAGTCTGACGGTCTGCCGCGAGTCTTCAGGCGTGACATAACCGGGGATGTGGGGGTCGATGTAAAAATGGGATTGACGAGCAACACAACGCTTGATCTTGCTATTAATCCTGATTTCGGACAGGTAGAGATCGATCAGTCTGTTATAAACCTAACCGCTTTTGAAACGTTCTATCCGGAGAAACGGCCGTTCTTTTTAGAGGGAGCCGACCTTTTCAGGTTCGGTTCGACCTTTGACGGCAGACAGATGCGATTGTTTTACTCACGCCGGATAGGCAGACGTCCCGCACAACCGGACCTGAGAGATCTTAACCCCGGGTGGGAGTTTAATGAAATGCCGCAAGCGACGACAATACTCGGTGCAACCAAACTCACAAGTCGTACGACCGACGGATTATCGGTCGGTGTATTGAGTGCGCTTACCAATTCCGAAGAGGCGTTAATTCGAACAGTCGAAGGGGACCGGCTTCGTATACCGGTAGAGCCGCGCGGATTGTATAAT
>PWJF01000385.1 GCA_003560935.1 Ignavibacteriales bacterium | reverse complement strand
ATGTTCCTTATCCGTCTCGGTTTTTCGGCACTGCTCTCAATGAACGTCATGCTGTTCAGTTGGGTGTTTTATGCCGAACGGTGGCATGGATGGGGAATTGAGCCCGAAGCAATTCCGTATGTCGGCATGTTCTTGTTCGTTCTCTCAACTCCCGTTATTTTTCTTGTCGGATATCCGTTTCTCAGAAACGGTATCAAAGAGTTAATGAGCCGCCACCTATCGATGGATAGTCTCATCGCGGTCGGTTCTCTTGCTGCATACGGATATTCGACCTATGAGGTATTTACCGGCGGGGATGATGTGTATCTCGATACGGCGACCATGATTATAGTGCTGGTGACATTCGGCCGGTATATCGAAGCGACGGCAAAGGTGCGCTCAACCGATGCCATTCAAAAGTTGCTCGATATTGTCCCCGACAATGTACGGATCTTGAAAAACGGTGACGAACATACGGTACCTTCAAACGAAGTTCCCGTCGGCAGCCGGGTGCGTGTGCTGCCGGGTGAGTATATTCCCATCGACGGAGTTATTGAGGCGGGTGAAACCTCGGTCAACGAGGCAATACTCACCGGCGAATCGGTGCCGCATGCGAAAACTGCGGACGAAGAGGTATTTGCGGGTACGGTGAATATCGACGGGGCAATCATTGTCCGTACTACCACGGGGAGTGAAGAGACCGTACATGCACGGATTGTACGTATGATGGAAGAAGCACAAAGAACTCGATCCCCATTGCAGAAAATGGTGGACAAAATATCGGCAATATTTATACCGCTCGTTATTTCAATTGCGATTATATCCTTTACAGCGTGGTCGTTCATTTCATCGTTCGATGTTGCGTTGATGTATGCTCTCGCGGTGCTTGTTGTCGCCTGTCCCTGTGCGCTTGGTATAGGAAGTCCGATTGCCGCGGCGGTATCGATCGGCCGGTCGGCAGCAAACGGTATTTTGATAAAATCCGCCGGCGTTATGGAGCGGGTAGGTAAGACCAGAATTGCAGTATTCGATAAAACCGGGACGCTTACAAAGGGTGAGTTTACCGTCGGGAATGTTTATGCCGACGGCAGGGCCGATGAATTTCTATCGGTCATAGCATCGCTCGAGTATGATTCAAACCATCCGTTGAGTAAGGGAATACTTTCCCATGCCGAAACGCAAAAGGTTAAGCGATATGATTCCCGTAATGTAACGAATGTGCCCGGCAGGGGAATTTACGGCGAGGTTAAAATAAACGAAGAGTGGAAACATGTCTTCGTCGGCAGCATGGAATTTCTCCAGGGGAATAATGTCCTCCTTCCGGGTCATTTAAAGAATGTTATCGGCGCCATTGACAGTACGCTGGTGTGCGGCGGTTGGGATGGTGAGATTAAAGGGATCATCGGTCTAAGCGATACTCTGCATGAATCCGCACACGAAGCAATTAAGCTTTTACATGATATGAATATAAGAACGGTACTTTTATCGGGCGATCGAATCGAGATCGCGGAGCGCGTCGGAAGAGAACTCGGTATTAAGGAAATATACGGTCAACTTCTGCCGCAGGATAAGATCAATCATATCAGAGCGTTGCATGAAAAGGTGAAAGGCGTAACGATGGTAGGCGACGGCATAAACGACGCTCCTTCCCTCGCCGCCGCAGATACCGGTATAACGCTTGCCTCTGCGACCGATATTGCAAAAGAGAATGCGGATATAACCATACTCGGCCCGCACCTCGATAAAATACCGTGGATCATAAATCTGTCTGACAAAACGAGACGCATTATAAGCTGGAATCTCATGTGGGCGTTCGGGTATAATTCAATTGCTATTCTGTTCGCTGCTTTCGGATATCTGCAGCCTATCTTCGCTGCGTTTGTTATGATCGTCAGCAGTTTGTTGGTTATATTTAATTCGATGCGATTGAAAGGTATACGGATTTAACCACCTGATCCTACGTTACCCCTCACACTATGCCTGCCGACCGGCTCTTTTTATTTAGACATAGTCCAATTACGAATTTCTAAAATTCTTTGCTATTACATTTTGCTTTGGTATATTAAGTCTACTACGATATATATTGGTTGGTTTGAATAGCCACGGATTGCACGGATTTTTTTTATAGAATACAGAATTAGTAAAGCTTTAATCCGTGTAATCCGTGGCTCAAGTAACTTTTTCAGAGTAGACTCTATATTAAAGTATATGAATGCAAACGAAATCAATAAACGAAAACCGACTCCCGAAGAAGAAAAGCTCGCAGCGCTTCCGTGGATGATTCGTCTCACCGCGTTGTGTCTGATTACGTTGATCGCGGGATGGATATCAGAAGGGATAGATGCATTCGGAGCGGCAGTGCCATGGATACTATACGGCATCTCCTATTTCAGCGGCGGTTATTACAGTGTACAGGCGGCGTACGATTCTTTAAAGCAGCGGTTGTTCGATGTGAATTTTTTAATGATCATCGCCGCGATCGGCGCCGCCATTGTCGGTCAGCCGAAAGAGGGGGCAATATTGATGTTTCTCTTCTCGCTGTCGAATACGCTTGAAACATACGCAATGGGTCGTACGTTCACCAGCATTCGCGCATTGCTCGATATGACGCTGAAAATTGCCCGCGTCAAAAGAAACGATAACGGTGAAAATAAAATAGTCGAAGTGCCGGTCGATGAAGTGCGGAGAGGAGAGATCGTGACCGTTCGGCCGGGTGAGCAGATACCAAACGACGGTGTCGTTATACGCGGCGAGTCGGCCGTGAATGAGGCGAGCATTACCGGCGAATCGATGCCCTCTGAAAAGAGCAGGGGTTCGAAAGTATTCGCCGGCACGATTAACGGTAACGGTATGCTCGATATAAGGGTAACCGTCGAAGCGGAGGATTCAACGCTTGCACGAATTGTAAAAATGGTTGAAGAAGCGCGGGAAAGGAAAGCGAAAAGTCAGGATTTTACCGATCGGGTTCTCGGTCAGTATTATGCTATGTCGGTTGTCGGAATTACGCTGCTCGTGTTTGCAATACCGTATCTGTTAATGGGATGGAATTTCGGCGATGCGTTTTATCGCGCAATTACGTTGATGGTCGTTGCATCGCCGTGTGCTCTGGTGATCTCGATCCCCGCCGCGCTGCTTTCCGCGCTGGCAAGTTCCGCCCGGAGCGGCGTGCTGTACAAAGGAGGCGCGTATATCGAACAGGCATCGATAGTCCGTGCCGTTGCATTCGACAAGACCGGTACATTGACCACGGGACGACCCGGCGTAGTTGCGGTCATTCCGTTTACGAACGGGAGCAATATTCCAAAAGAGTTTTTTATAGAACGGAAAAACGATATTCCACCGCCGCCCGACGATCAGCTCGGCGAGCTTTCACGTGAACAAATCGCATTGCTGACTGCCGCCGTATCGGTCGAACATTCTTCCGAACATCCGCTTGCAAAGGCGATAGTTCGAGGGGGCGAAGAGCGAGGGATTTTTGCTATAGAGTCGGATAACTTCGAAGCCGCAACCGGACTCGGTGCCAGGGCAACGGTGAATGGATTTAAATTACAGATCGGGAGGAAATCTCTTTTCTCTAATGTAAATGGTGAAATAACTGAGCAGATCAGAATTCATGAAGAACAGGGGAGGACTGTCGTCCTGATAGGTGACGATGAACCGTGGGGTATAATCGCTATTGCCGACACGGTGAGAGAGGAAGCAAAACACGTAGTGAAGAAGCTAAAGCAAGCGGGGGTTGAAAAAGTAGTATTACTGACCGGCGATAATAAACAGGTTGCGAAAAAGCTGGGCGACGATCTGGGAGTCGATGAGGTTTTCCCGGAATTGCTTCCACAGGAGAAAGTGGAGACGATAGAAAAGTTGAAAAAAGAATTCGGCTCGGTCGCGATGGTCGGCGACGGTATAAACGATGCCCCCGCACTTGCAACGGCAAATCTCGGCATCGCGATGGGCGCTGCCGGAACGGACGTCGCACTCGAAAGCGCAGACGTTCTGTTAATGAGCGACGACTTGAGCCGCCTTCCCGGAGTGTTGAGAGAAGCGCGCCGTACGAGACGCGTGGTTCGTCAGAATCTTACCTTTGCATTTGTGGTGATGGTTTCACTTATGATACTGGCTTTATTCGGCGAGATCACCTTGCCTGTCGGCGTGATCGGACATGAGGGGAGTACGCTGATCGTTGTTGCGAACGGGTTGCGGTTGTTGGTGCGGAGGGGGTAGGTTCCGGGTCTTGGGTTCGAGGTTTGAGGTTTCAGGTTCCAAGGACCAAATTCCAAATTCCAAGCTCCAAAAGACATGTTACACATATCCAAATAAACGACTAATTATCGAACTGATCAATAAACTCTCTTGGTGTTAATACTAATATTTGTAGATATTTGCCGATTCTTCGAACGGCTTTATCGCCGGTGATGATATAATCCGCATGAAGTGAAGCGGCGCATTCGAAAAACATATTTTCATCCGGATCTATATCGACGACTGATAATTTTTCGGGATTCGCCGTAAACACTACCTGAGAAGATTTTTTAAACAGGTCGAGAAGTTCACGGATTTCAGGTTCCCCCGATAATGATAATCGTTCGAGTACCTCAACATATTCGGATAGAATGTCGGTGGACAAACACAGAGTAACTGCTCCGGTTTTCCAGAGCTGAATTATTTTATACGGATTACCTTTTCCAAGAAATGATGAGATAAAGACATTCGTATCGATGACTACTCTCATCGCTTTTTATTCCTGATTTCCCGGATAGTCTTTCTTATTTTTTGTTCATCGACCTTTTTCTTCCGGAGTTTGGAACCGATCCGCGCCCAGAGATCGTCGATATATCACTCTATATTCCGGTCCTGTAGATAGGATTCAATAAGCTCGCGGACTACCTGATTTGAGTTCTTCCCCTCTGCCCGGGCGATTTTTGAGAGTTTCTCTTTCTTCTCCTCATCGATGCGGATGATCATCTGGGTTTTCATGGTGAAGCCTTTCAGTTAAAATGATATATTATATATACAATATATCTAATGTCGGACTTTTTATCAAGTCTGATTCATGCATGCATACAACCATGCAATCCCCGCTTCGCGGGATTTCACCCGTTTGTAAATATATTTGTGTTCAACATGCATTCTTCACCTCTTCCCGAATCCACTTATAATACGACTCATTCGCATGAACCGGGATCCGCAGAATACACGGCACTTCGTACTCGTGTGTTTCTGCGACCGCTTTTTCGACGTCGTCGGCGCGGGCGGGTGTGGTTTTGGCGATGCAGACGTATTCCGCGTCGTTTTCCACATCGCCTTTCCAGTGATACATACTATTGATGGGGAAGACGTTCGTACACGCCGCAAGTCTCTTTTCGATTAAATGTTTGCTTATTTTCTCCGCATGTTCGCGGTTCGGATTGGTTATGTAGAGGAGAATTATTTCATTCATACCATCAATACCTGCATTATAATCGACATGTGATTTTTTTAAATATACGAAATTATCAAAAACCGGTAAACCGTGAATTGATGCTTCGGAGAATTTGCCGTATATTATTCTATCTTCACCCGTACCTTTACAGAACACTACCCGGAGGTCTCTATGAGAATATATTATGTACTGCTGTTGATTTTCATTCCTTTTCTTGTATTTGCTCAATCACAGCGCCCCATCACCTTCGACGACATGATCGCGATGGAGCGAATCGCCGATCCGCAGATATCACCCGACGGCAAGACGATTGCTTTTGTCGTAACAAAATTTAATAAAGCTGAGAACACTTCAAACAGCAATATTTTTCTTGTACCGGCGGAAGGCGGAGACATTAGACAGTTGACCAACGCCCCGCGCGGTAATCACAGTCCGCGCTGGTCGCCCGACGGGAAGTCTATTGCCTTTGTCTCAACCCGTCACGGCTCGCCGCAGATATATACTATTTCGGTAACAGGCGGTGAAGCGAAGAAACGCAGCGATATATACACCGGCGTGAACGGATTGCTCTGGTCGCCGGACGGCGAAAACTTCGCATACTGGACCGAAGGGTATCCCGAATGCGAGACCGACGACTGCAACCGTGAGCGGATGGAAGAAAAAGAGAACAGTAAAATAGAAGCAATGATATTCGACCGGCTGCTCTACCGTCACTGGGATAGCTGGAAACACGATACGCGATATCACCTGTACGTATTGGAGGTCGGAGGAGAAGAACCGCAAATACTTACTCCCGGAGACTACGACACACCGCCCATCAGCCTCGGCGGGTACTGGACGTATAACTTTTCACCGGATGGTCGAGAGATGGTTTTTCTTCGCAATACGGATGAGATGGTTGCAGTCAGCACAAACAACGACGTGTTTACCGTGCCGGTAACCGGCGGTGAGATGAAGCGTGTTACCACAAATCCGGCAAACGATTTCCAGCCTGCATATTCACCCGACGGAAAGTATATTTCGTACCTCATGATGGAACGCGCTGGATTTGAAGCCGACCGGCATCAGCTTGTAATTTATGAGAGAGCGACCGGCGCAAAAACAAATTTGACGGCGGATATCGATTACAGTGTGGCTGAGTATGTGTGGTCGCCTGACCCCAGATATATTTATTTCAATGCAAACGATCAGGGAAATAATTCAATCTTTAGATTATCCGTTCGTGATAAGCAAGTCGATAAAATACTTGATAACGGATATAACACCGCATTACGAATTACCCCGGACGGTAAAACGCTCGTATTTCTCAGGCAAAGGATGAATAAACCAACCGAGATATTCAGGATGGATTCGAACGGCAGAAATCTTCATTCGGTAACACAAGTAAACGATGAACGAATTGCACAAATTGAAATGAATCCGGTGGAGAACTTTTGGTTCGAAGGAGCCGAAGGTGCACGCGTACACGGCATGCTGCTTACACCGCCGGGATTCGATGGGAACAAAACATATCCGTTGATATATCTCGCACACGGCGGACCGCAGGGTCAGTGGGGAGACCAATTTCACTATCGATGGAACGCACAAATGTTTGCAAGCCGTGGATATGTGGTAGCAATGGTCAACAGAAGAGGCAGTACAGGTTACGGACAGGATTTTACCGATCAGATAAGCGGCGATTGGGGAGGAAAAGCTTACCGAGATCTGATGAAAGGGTTGGATTATATTATCGAAAATTATGATTACGTCGATGCAGAGCGGATAGGTGCTGCGGGTGCATCGTACGGCGGTTACATGATCAACTGGATTGCAACACAAACAGACCGCTTCAAATGTCTGGTGAGTCATGCAGGTTTATTTAATGTGAACAGTTTTTACGGCTCAACAGAGGAGTTATGGTTTCCAGAATGGGAATTTCGCGGGACACCGTATGAAAATCCGGAGTTATATGAGAAATGGTCGCCGCTTACCCATGCGGAGAATATTACAACACCGACGCTTGTTGTGCACGGTTATTACGATTTTCGCGTTGATGTCAGCGAAGGATTCCAGATGTTCACCGCGCTGCAGCGGCAGGGGGTGGAGTCGAAGATGTTATACTTTCCGGATGAAGGACACTGGATACAAAAGCCGTTGAATGCCGAGTTGTGGTAT
>PWJF01000324.1 GCA_003560935.1 Ignavibacteriales bacterium | reverse complement strand
TGATAAAATTAATTTCGGAGTCGTAATGACCGTGTGTTACCTTGACTTCACTGTATCCCACGGGACATCCCTGCGTTATTCCTGGAGATACATATGACATCGCTGAAAACGAAATATAAGCGCCTGTCATACACGTACCTTTATAATAATACCGTTTTTCGTTTACAACGACTCCACTTGATCTATCCTGCTGATTTACTAAGCGATACTGGTATTTTTTAACATAATTATAGCCCATGCCATCATAATCTATAATCTCTTTTATACGGACTCCTCCGGCTGTTTTGATCTTCGCACCTTCCAGGTCGTGCCATTTCACCTTTATCATTGCTATGCTTTCTGCCTGGTCTCCAACAGATTCCGGGGTCGTGGCATATAACTCATAATTCCCCGGGTCGAGAAAGAATTCCTTCGGTATATTATCATCGTCCTCATCTCCAGGTTTAAACCATTTAATCATATTCCCCCCCTTCCTAATTTCAACCTTTACATCATCAGGATTGTGTCCGTCAGCTACGAAAAAATCAAGCTCTACCGTCACCTGTATAGGCGTGCCCGGTTTGGATACGAGTTCAAATGGTTCGGTTGAAGGTATACCATGAGATGAAGATGCAGTTTGTTCCTTCTCTTCACTTTGATCATATTGCAGCCATTCATTTCCTATTTTGCTATAATCATTGGATTCATATATAAATTCGGTGTGCCCTCTCGTTGGGTATTCTATTTTTGTCAAAATCCCCGATTGAGAATACTGAGGGTCCGGATTCCTATTTCCTCCGTCGAATGTTTTATAATTATTAGTAAAATCTTTATATACTGTTTTAGGTATTAGGGTTGTATTATCCGTTTTACCGTTGAAATATCCCCAGTGGTCTATTCCTTTTGAGAGTCGCTCCGGGAGTGCCGGCGATTCAGCGTAAGAAAATTTATATGGAGGGTTTTCCGTTTGCTGGTCATCTCCGACCTCTTTCAACTCAGTGAGTTTCAACCGCTTTGCATCGGATGATTGCGGATTAAAATAATCATACGTAAATAAAAACCGTTTTTTCTCTTCATTGCCCAATTCCCCGGATGATCTTATAATTATCTTAGAAAGCGCGTACTCGTACGAAGCATCCAATCTTGCCTGATTTGTTCTTTCAAATAGTATGGATTCACGTGAAGTTTTAATTTCCGAAAGATATTTTCTTTCGTATTTGAATTGAGAATGTTGAATTGAGCTGTCAACCAATTGACAACCTCCGGGTACATACTTCTCTTCGTAAAAATGCTGTTCGTGGATTGGGTTCGGTTGAGTAGTTTCATAAATAAATTCTATTTTGTCTTCTCCATCGGGAGATTCTATTCTCGTTAAATACCAACTCGATACGTACACATCGAAAGAAGAACCGGAACTCAAATCCTTTGTAATTTCTACTTCAGAAAATATGTACCTTGTACCGTCCTCTGTTGTTATAATCCATTCCACTATTTGGTTTTCTAATCTATTTTCGAAAAGTATATTCCCGAAATTAAAATCAAAATGTAACTTTTGACGGGGTACTGTACGAACTTTCTGATTGCTCGTGATAAAAAATTTACCGGTCCTTCCCGCAACATTTAATAAGAATATATCAGGTTCAGGATCTAAAGTTTCACTTTTTATATCATTTATCACTTCAGAGGGCAAAATTTCTCCATGCTGCTCGAGTACCGATCGTTTATAATAATATCACCTGTCTTGAATATCATCCGGCAATCCTTTTACAGTTCGTGTGATGACCCCTCCCGCATCGAGCGCCCAACCCAGACCTACCCATCCGGCGATTTCTTCCACTTTGATCCCGGATGCGTGATATCGAAGTGTAATGGGAAGCTGGAGGGTTCTTCCGTGAACAGTATAAAGCGGTATTTCAATATTTGGCGTGCCCGTGTATAGGTTTACCGGAATATCGCCGAATTTGCCGAGAGAAGCGGCGGTAGGAGAAGGAACACCGATACGAAGGGAACCTATTGACATACTACCTCCCGATAGATTAATTTAAAGTGCACTCGTAAAAAATATCGAAAGTCGCAATAAAGGGCAATCCCCTGTTTAGGGGATTTTTTTTGTAAAATTTACAATTCATACGTAAATTGAGATAAATAATGAGTATTCATTTTTCTCAAGACGAGGTTTGAAAAGCTTGATTGTAAATGATCTCATCCCGACAAGAATGAGTTTCAGAGATTTTGAGGAAGGTATTGGTATTACAAAGTTTTTTATGTCTTGATTTTTTCTCTTGATTTTTTCAATGAAGTTTGTTATAGTAATATCAGGATGCGGTATTAACCGCATCCCGGCGGGTTTGTGGTCCTTTCGTCTCAGCCTATATACTTTTATATAGGCTGTCGCTACGGGGAAAGGCCATTTTCCCGTCTTTTTTTATTTATACTTCAACTTTTTCCTGCCTCAACAACACCGTCACAAACACCGCTGAAACCGCAACAATCCCCAATGCGAACGGGGCAGCTTCCGCAAACATTGCCTCGCTGGTATAACTCCAAACATTGAGCACGCTACCTGTAATTAATCGTAAAATTCAAAAACATATCGTTTATCATAGGGAATACCGAATTTCTTTAAAAACCCAAAATATTCTTCCTTAAATGTCATCACTCGGTGATGCGCTTCTTGATTTATGATATATTTTATTACCCTGTCACGCTGTGAGCGGGCGTATGAAAACGCGGCGTACCCATCCTGCCAATGAAACTTACCTGGAAGGAATTTATTTTCATTTATCCATTTTGAGGAGTTTCTTTTCACACTGCCCATAATATCGGATAATGCCTGTGCTGCCGGCAATTCAAAAAATACATGGACGTGATCCTTCCAGCCGCCGACCGCCAGAGGAAACGCGCTGCTTTTTTTAAGAATACCGGAGGTATAACGATATAGATCATCACGGAATTTGTTTATAATGATATTCTCACGGCCTTTCACAGCATATATACCATGAATGTTTAATTGGGTATAGGGATTTGCCATGCCGAACCTCTTAGGATAATTACATCAAAATGTCACCCCACCAAGGTTATGATTTTTAGTATAGAATTTACACATCGTAATGTCAATCCCCTGTTTACGGTATTTTTCTCATTATATGAAAAACTACAAGCACTCGAGGATTTTTATACCGCCGTCATACGACATTATAAGTTTGATCAATAATATATTAAGCACGGTTCGGGGTAATTAAAAGAAAAATGCCACCCCTACGGGGTTTCTATTTCATTATCGTTCAATATTTCTACCATACTGTCACCCCTACGGGGTTTTGGTGCGATTTATTCTGGTAGCATTGGCATGCCTTAATTATGTCTCTGCCGCAGACGGTTGGTTTTTTCGTAATATGCGTAGTTGTAATCATACATCAGCGCGCCGATTCAATTAAACCCCGTCAGGGGTGAAACTATGGTAGTACAGTAATACTCCAATCTACCATCAAACCCCGTAGGGGTGACATAATAATGTTTTTATTCAGCAGGATACCAAAAAGAAAATTTCATCCCTACGGAGTTTCCATATTACTATTGTTAAATGTTTTTAGAAATTTTCTCAATGAAAGTGCAGAGCAAGGTGTTTATCTCTCCCCCCGCTCCTGCCGCAACAAAACAGTCACAAACACCGCTGAAACCGCAACAATCCCCAATGCGAACGGGGCAGCTTCCGCAAACATTGCCTCGATGGTATAACTCCAAACATTGAGTGCAAGCGTCTCGAATCCTATCGGCGAGAGAAGGAATGTCAGCGGCAGTTCTTTCATCGCCGAGAGAAATACAAACGCCATGCTTGCGATAATTCCCTTTCTGAGTAGGGGAAGCGTCGCTTTAAAGAACGCGACGAACGGATGATAGCCGAACGAGCGCGCCGCCTCCTCGATCTGCGGCGGCGCCTGATATAACGCGCTCCGTATCGGTCCCATCGCCTCGGCAAGATAATGTAAGGTGAACGCGAAAATTAACAGGATCAACGTTTGATAGAGAAACGGTACGGCCTGCAGCGAGAAGAATATCAGCGACAATGCAAAAGCAAGCGGCGGAATTGCATATCCCACATACGCGACGCGTTCGAACGCCCGCGAAATTGCCGACGGATACCGGACGCCCAGATAGGCAAGCGGCAGCGCCAGCAGCGCGGCGAGTGCCGAGGAGGGGACCGATACGCTCAGCGATCCGCTCAGCGCCGGCCATAATCCGCTCATGTTTATTGTGCCCGGCTGCGAGACGAACCAGTACACTATCGTGCCGACCGGTGCGATGAGACTGATGAACGTCAACGTGCAGAGAAACAGATACGCGGGTATCTTCCATCTGCCGAGCGGTACGATGCGTGTATGTTTTACGGCTCCGCGTCCGGATCGCGATAGACGCAGACCTCGAAGCAGTCTCGCATCCACAAACAACAGGCTTACCGTCATGAGGATTAAAAAGATCGCGAGCCACGCCGCGTAGATCCGGTCGAATGCTGCGGTGTACTGAAGAAAGAGCGCGTAGCTGAACGTCTCGAACCGCATCAGCGATACCGCGCCGAAGTCGCCGAGCACGTGAAGGCTGACGAGCAACCCACCCGAATATAACGCGGGACGGAGCTGCGGCAGCACCGTGTTAAAAAATACGATGCGAGGTTTGTATCCGAAACTCTGCGCCGTCTCCTCAAGCGCCGGATCCAATCCGAGCAGCGCCGAACGGAGGTTGATAAACAGGTACGGCGTGAGATAGAGCGTTAGCGCGATCAACGATCCCCAGTATCCGCCAGGCCGGGGAAGCGTTATACCGAAAAGATCGGCGGCGGCGCCGTACGGTCCCGACATACCGAGCAGGGCGTATGCCATGACGTAACCCGGTATGGCAAGCGGCAGCACGCCGAGCAGTGTAAAGATCTTTTTCCCCTTTATGTCTGTACGCGTAGTGAGCCAGGATAACGGCAGCGCAAGGGTAATCGTGAATACGAGCACGCCCGCGGTAAGTGCGACGGTATTGAGGAAAAGCGTGAAGGTTCGCGGACGAAAGACGATTGTTCTGAGCGCTTCGGCGTCGGCTTCGAAGGCGCGTACCAGGAGATAGACTAACGGAACCAGGACGCCCGTGCCTGCAAGGATGACGGGCAGCAGGATGTACCATGGAATCGACGCAATACCTTTACGATCGTGTTTGATCATAGCAAGCCGACTTTCCTGAGCAATCGCAGCGTTTCGTCGAGCGTATCGAGTTGATCGATGTTGACCTGCGGCATGATCTCAAGGAGCTCCGGTAAGGGGAGCAGCGCCGGATTGGGAGAGACCGGATCGATTACCGGATATTCGTATACTTCGTTTGCAAAGAACTCCTGTCCGCGGGTCGAGAGGAGGAACCCGATAAACTTTTCGGCTTTGTTTTTATTGTGTGAGGTGGTTAAGATACCTGCGCCGGCAACGTTCACAAAATTTGCCGGATCGCCCGCTTTGAGAAACATCTGCTCCACCGAAAAATTTTCATCCGCCTGCTTGAAGCGGATCAGATAATAATGGTTCGTTATCCCGACATCGATCTCTCCTGCGGCAAGCGCCTGAATGATGGGAACGTTCGACCGGTACGATTTCGCGCCGTTGGTGCGAATTGCGGTCAGCCACTCTTTCACTTTTTCGCGTCCGTCCATTTCGATCATGGCGGAGACAAACGTTTGGAACGAGGCGTTCTGCGGCGCCCAGCCGATGCGGTTTGACCATTTCGGATCGGCGAGGTCGTAAATCGATTCGGGAAGATCCTCCGGAGCCACCCGTGCCGGTGCGTATGCAAGCACACGTGCCCTGCCGCTCGTCGCGACCCACGTTCTGTCGCTGCTGTGGAATAACTCCGGAGTTTTTTCGATGAGTTCTGCAGGCAATTGAGTGAACATGTTGCGGTTGCTCAGTACTCCCAGCGCACCTCCGTCCTGTGCCCAGAAAACATCGGCTGGCGATCGGCGACCTTCCTCAAGCAGCGCGACCGCAAGCTGCGACGTATCGCCGTAGCGAACTCGTACCCGTATGCCGCTCTCTTTTTCGAATTGCTCAATCAACGGCTCGACAAGACTCTTGCTCCGACCGGAGTAGATTATCAGTTCCTGAGCGTCGAGCGGTAAGGAAATGAGAATTAAAAATGTGAGAAGAAATCGTATCATAGTAAATGCAAAATTATTTTATAGCAAAACGATTAAGCGTGCTTGCCTTCTTTTGATGGCAATCGTGAGGGACCTCCCCTCTAAAAAGGGGGCGGAGGTGCATATCTTTTCCCATGCGATTTCCTTGAAATTTACTTATCTGCTTATATATAGGCACACACCCCTAGCCCCTCTTGTTAGAGGGGAACTCCCCGCACGTGCCGTCGCTCAAATGATCTCCACCAATCACCCAATCATGCATCCATGCATAATTATAAATACCGTTTCTAATCACGACTTCCGCGCTTACAATTCCCATCGTACGCCGACATTAAACTGTCTGAACGGTCCGGGGAATATTCCCCGCGGTGCGCGGGATGCTATGTATACGTGATCGAATATGTTCTTCACGGCGCCGAATACTTTCGCATCGAGCCAGGGAAGCTTGTAATTTACCGAGAGATCCCAGACGTTATATGCGTCGATCAGACCGACTTCGCCGTCGGCGGAACCTTCAACTGTGTTTGCGCGGTCGGTAAATTGATCGCCGGAGTAAAATCCAGTCACGCCGATATCGAAACCGGACGGGTGGCGGTAGTTGATGCCGACCGTGTACATATACTCGGGAGCGTGCGGAAGCCGGTTTCCTTCATATATCCCCGACGAGAACGATGCATCGGAAAGCGTAAGCGATCCTTCGACGATGAAGTTCGACGAATAGCCGAACAGCATACCGAAGTCGATGCCGAGTGAAGCTTCAACGCCCTTATGCTGTGTTTCGCCGGCGTTAATCAACCGTGTATCGATGCCGCCCGCTTCGGATGCGGGGATGATCTGGTTCTGGAAATCGAGATAGTAAGCAGTCACTTCACCATAGAGCCACCGGAACGGTGAGGTGCGGATGCCGAGCTCGTAATTCCAGCTTCGTTCCGCATCGAGTTCGCGGTTTTGCGCATCGCCGTCTATCGCATCCTGAACGCGCGGGGGCGAGAAACCGCGGTGCAGTCCGGTGAAGAGCGTAATTGTTTCGTACGGTTTATAGGTTAGTCCAATACCCGGAATCACTTCGGTCGATTTTGTTGTGCCTTCCCGGTGGATATCGGTTACCTGACCGTTGACAACACCGCGTCTGAAAATCCGTGTGAAATTAAATTGTTCCACGCGCAAACCGGCCGTTACGTCGATTGCTCCGTTCAATACAAAACGGTTTTTAACGAATCCGGATACCGCCTGTGTCGTACGCAGCTCGTCTTCGGTGATCGTTCCGGATAATGCCGTCGGCGTCGTACCGTTGATGCGCAGAATATGCATATCTTCAAAATGTATTCGCGTGCCGAGATCGAGCTCGCCCGGAATACCGATCAAGCGGTGCGTGATCTGGAGGCGGGGTTCGATGCCGTATACGGTGAACTCGCGGTTCCGGTTGCCGGTGCTGTTGCGCATATACAAT
>PWJF01000572.1 GCA_003560935.1 Ignavibacteriales bacterium | reverse complement strand
TATTAATGAAGCGGGCAACGCCTGCTTCATTTGCCGCATCGACTATATTAACCGTTCCCTGATAATTTATCTCCTCATATGTCATCCCACCCTTCTCTAATGCAATTGCCACAAGATGGATAACGGTCGTAACATCCTGCATCAGCGGGGCCAGACTCTCCCGGTCGGTCACATCCCCCTTCACAATCTCAATTTTGTCCGCAACATCGGCTAATCGCTTCTTTGCCTTCTCGACATTACGCACCATCGCGCGCACCGGTTTTCCCTTTTCCACAAGACGGCGAACAGTATTATTCCCCACGTATCCGGCAGCGCCGGTAACCAAAATCTTCATAGTGAAGCCTCCTTAATAATTGTCTTCCGCCGCACGATGATCAAAGAGAATACTTGTCGCTCTAATACTCCGACTACAACGGGAATTTGTATCGGACGTATCATCCCCGATATACACCTTTATACGTCGGTGTACATCAGTTATTCCTTCACAATCAATTGGGGGGGAGAGTCACCTTGTGCGTATACTTTGGCATCATACATAAATACAGCATACGGGTTAGGTCCTCTCCTTGCCTGGTTTCCTATCGTCAACATCAGGCGCTGCTCCTTTTTGAGATCTTGTGTATAATGACCGACCAGATGCTCATCCATAAATTGAAAATATAAATCTGAATCGGGGGGAGCTACCCAGACGACTGTATCCCCGCGTGCGACCGTGATGTCGGTTATGGTCGCATCCCGGGCATCCACCACCTTCCATTTATCGTCGATCATACGGATAGAGATTTGGTGTTTCTCCGGTATCCGGTCAGTATCTCTCTCACACGAAATAATGGACAATAAAAATAGACAAATGACTGTTCCCGACAGAAGTAAATATTTATTTTTCATAGCGGCCTCACAATAATGATATGGATATTGTTATTTAGTGACAACCTTGAACTATTCAGTTATCTCTTCCATCATTTGCTGAAATCGCACATCGGAAATCAACGGCTGTAACTCCGGTTGATGCAGGATATCGGACGGTGGATAGCCTTCCTTCAAAGCATTTTCTATCCAGTTTAAAGCTTTTTCGCGATCACCCAGCCGCTCGTAGGTGGTTCCTGCACGATACATCACCCATGCATTGTTGGGCGCCATAGTGAGAGCTTGCTGAATGAAATCATTCGATAGCTCATCGTCCCCAATCATTGCATAGTACCCGGCTATATTCGCTATTACGATCGGGTCTTTCGGGTTAATGATCATTCGTTCTTTTGCAAGCTCTATTGCTTGTTCATAAATGACCTTTGCTTTCTCCCGTTCCCCAGGCGCCCAATAATATGCAGAAGCTAAGTTTCCCCAAATCACATAGTCGTCTTGATTCAGCTCTAAAGCCGTTTCATACATCCGGGCTGCCTCGGCATATTGTCCTTGGGCAAAGTATAATGTGCCAAGGTTTGACGAAGCGTCGTACGTTTTCTCCAGCGCCAGGGATCGTTCGAACATTTCGCGGGCTTCATCCCACCTCTCTAACAGGTAATACATACTACCCAGATTCATATATCCCCTGACATTATCGGGTGTAATTTCTATGACCTTCTTAAATTGTTCGATGGCGTCTACGTAGCGGTTATGACGAAAATAGAACACTCCTAACACATTATATCCCGCCCAGTACCCCGGTTTTAAACGGATAGCTCGTTTATAGGTGACTTCTGCTTCCTTTAGATCTCCCAATTCTTCAAATGCTCGAGCGATGCCGCGAACAGCATCCGCATTCACGGGGTTTATATCAAGTGCTTTTTGATAATTGTCAAGAGCTTTTTCATATTTTCCGGTTCCGTGAAATATCATTCCCAGTGCTATATAAACGGAAGGAATATCGTCACTTAATTTTAATGCATGGTCACAATGGCTAACCGCAAGATCAATCCAACCAGGATCACGTGTCGCGTCGTACATCCGCCAATATGCTTCTCCTAACCCTGCATGTGCGAGGGCATATGTATTATCGATGTTCAACGCTTTTTCAAAAAGACCGATTGCCCTTTCAATGTTTTCGACTGACTCATAGTGTTGCAGATATCCGCGAGCCTGATGATACAATTCATATGCTCTGGAATCATCCGTGCTCCCGCTTGCAATCATGCGGATATACCCCGGTTTCAATTCGACTTCAAGCATTTTTGCCAGATGGATAATCATGTCATTATGGAGATACGGAAGGTTTTCCGCTTCAACGACTGTATTCCATGAACGGAGCTGTCGTAACGATTTACTATCTACGAGATTCAATGTTACGTGTATCTGTTGTGCATCACGATATATACTCCCCTCTACGACGAGATTAACACCGAATGCACGGTACGCTTCACTTGCACTGGTAACTTCACGGCTATGAATCTCGCTGGTTGGAACGATCCAGAAAGAACCCTGTGTTATCTCCATCTGTGTAATTTTACTTGTTAATACGTCCATCAACCCATAGTTAAAAGCTTGATCATCAGAATGGTCGCTGATGGTTCTGAACGGTAAGACAGCGAGATGTATATCGGAAGGCAACGGACTTCTCCCCATCACATCATCGATATACTGTCGTATATATGGAAAGAGTAAAACGATAAGTAATAACACGACCGCGACCGAAAGAAGGGCGGTTTTTCTCCGCTGCTGTGTATTCATAGAGGCGGACAAAGGATTCGTATCCGATGCAGCGGGTGATATCGCCGGATTTTCAGATCGGCGCCGTAACGTATCGAGATCATCCACGAGTTCGGCAGCGTTCCGGTATCGATTGTCGGGATTTTTCTCCAGGCATTGCTGAACGATTCGTTCGAGTTCCTCCGGAACATCGGAGCGCATGACAGAAAGCGGAGTCGTCTCCTGGTATATAATAGAGTACATTATGACTTGCTCGTACTCTCCTTTAAACGGCAGTTCACCGGTTATCATTTCATAGAGGACAATTCCGAAAGAGAAAATATCACTACGGACATCAACATCATCCGCACGAAGCTGCTCGGGTGACATGTAGGCGAGTGAGCCGACGGCTTTCCCGGTTTTTGTAAGCTGTGCTCCGCCGCGGAGTTTCGCCAGACCGAAATCAATGATCTTGACGTTCCCTTTTTCGGTAATAATAATATTGCTGCTTTTAATATCACGATGGATAATATCTTTTTCATGTGCAGCCTGTAAGCCTGCAACGATCTGAAGCGCATAGTCGATAACTTCATTTATAGCAAGCGGACCCGATTCGATTTTTTTGTTGAGAGATATCCCCTCATATGCCCGCATAGCTATAAACAATTGTCCGTCGGGAGTCTCATCGATTTCATAAATATTGCAGATGTTCGGATGGTCGAGAGCGGATGCAGCTTTCGCCTCGTGTATAAACCGCTGTTTTTGTTCTTCGTTTGGAGTTATAGGAGAAGATAGGAATTTGAGCGCTACGTCGCGATCGAGTTTTGTATCATGCGCTTTGTAGACGACACCCATGCCCCCTTCGCCTAATTTTTCGATTATCTCATAATGGGATACTGTTCGACCGATCATAAACGACACTTTCCGATATCGTTTTATTCAAGAAAAACGAATTGATCCAATATACACATTTATTCTACGAACAGCACGCCGGTAGTTTGCACTCACTCAAAGATAATACCTTTCAATTTATAAGATGTCATAAAAAAGTCAAATTATTTTACCTCTTCAAACCCCATTTTTTGAGCTATTTCATCAAAACGCGGATCATTTCGCAGTAAATCGAATCGATGATCTACCATAATGAAACACATGTAGAAACCGTGTTCCCGCAGTGCTTTCTCCATATAGGAAAATGCAGTATCACGGTCGCCCAGGGCCGCGAATATTAAAGCAATATCTTCCGGACCGATAAATCGCCGGGTAGATTGATTTACCAAATTGGAAAGAATTTCCTGCGCTTTTTCACGTTCTCCCATTCGTGCATAGATATACCCCATGCCGGCAATATCAACAGATCGCGCTCCGCCGGATATTTTGACTGCTTTTGTAAAAGCGTCGAGAGCTTCTTTGTACATTCCTTTTCCGCTATATGCCCATCCGAGTTCACCGTACGTGATAAAGAAGTTTGGTTCCATATCTATGGTCCTCTGTAACTGTTCAATCGCGATGTCATATTGACGTACCCAGTAGTAGTACGAACCCAGATCTTTGTTAATGATAAGAGAAAGCGGATCCAGATTAATTGCATATTGTATCTCTTTAAACGCTTCGCCATGACGCCCCATTGCCGAGAGGAAGTATGCATATAACTCGTGTGCTTCCGCATAGCTTTGATTCAGCTTAATCGCCTGACGGAAGGCATCTTCGGCTTTTCTGTATTCACGATCATAGAAAAACAGGATTGCGCCTACCGAGGCATGCGCTTCGGGAAGCGCAGGATCGACTTCCACTGCCTTGCGGGCTGCGACCCGGGCTTTTTCAAATGTTTTGCGCGGATGATCGAAATCTAACCCAAGCACACTATAAGAATTCGCTAATCCGGAATAACCGAGTGCATATAATGGATCAAGATTAATTGCCTGTTCATAGTAGCCGATGCTTTTCAACACATCGTCGTACGTAAACTTATTCCAATGATATTTCCCTTTCAGATAGAGTGTGTATGAATCAATATTATCGGTTAGTTGTTTATCGATTTGCGTTTTCTCTCCTGGAAGGAGTTTAATCTTCAGTTCTTCGGCTACCTGATGGGCTATATCACGCTGGATGCTAAATACATCCCGAAGTGTTCGATCGTAGCTTTCAGACCAGAGGGTCTCCTCGGTTTGTGTATCGATCAATTGAATTGCAATGCGCACATTGTCGTCACTTTTCCGGACGCTCCCCTCGAGAAGAGAACCAACATTCAACTGTTTACCGATCTCACCGATACTTTTCATCGTGCTCTTATATTGCATCATGGTTGTCCGTGCGATGACGCGAAGTCCGCTTATTTTTGAGAGCATGGAGATTAACTCTTCGGTCATACCGTCGGAAAAATATTCGTCTTTCTCGTCCGGACTCATATTCACAATCGGTAATACCGCAATACGTTTTATTGGAGGCTCGGATGCGTCACCGGTCTTCACGTTCTTATCCGATGTTTCTTGAAGTTTCCGTAACGCGGATATCACTTCGGTTATAGTCTGAAATCTATGTTCCGGATTCTTTTCGAGACACTTTAGAATTACCAATCTTCCCTCGTTACCGAATTGAGAGAGAATATCCGAATTTCCATCCGGTTCCTCATTCAATATGCGATAGGAAACCGCATGTTCATATTCACCGTAAAAAGGCAGCTTACCGGAAACCATTTCATACAGCATTATCCCGAGCGACCAGATATCCGTCCTCTGATCGATAGGTTCACCTCGCACCTGTTCGGGTGACATATACAGGATCGTCCCGACAGTTGTTCCGGTTTTTGTAAGATTCATCGAACCTTTGAGCTTCGCAAGGCCGAAATCCATCACCTTTATGCGGTCTCTTGAATCAACCATGATGTTATCGGGTTTGATATCGCGGTGGATGATGTTTTTCTCGTGCGCTTCGGAAAGGGCTTCGGCTATCTGGGTGGTACAGTAGAGTGCTAAATCAACGGAGAGACCCCCATGAACATCCCCCCCTGGCAAGGGGGGACTAGAGAGGGGTCCCATCTTTTCACGTAACGTCACCCCATCAATATATTCCATCACTATAAACGATTTCCCGTCGTACTCATCCACACTGTGAATTGTACAGATATTCGGATGGTTCAATGCTGCTGCAGCTTTGGCTTCGCGGATGAAGCGCTGTTTGTCCTCGTCCGAGGCGGTGAGATGCGAAGGTAAAAATTTCAACGCAACCGTGCGGTCGAGTTTGGTGTCGAGGGCTTTGTAGACGACGCCCATACCACCTTCGCCGAGTTTCTCGAGTATTTTATAATGTGAGACTGTTTTGCCAATCATAATTATTCAGCCGGTTCGACTTCCCAATAAACCGCCATAGCACCCATAATTTCTCCCGCATTTCCGGTTATAGGAAAAGCCGCGACCCCGATGTGTCTGCGAATATTATCCACCCCTTCAATCCACATGGTACCGTAATTCGGTCTCGATTCCGTGACCGCAATCATAAGCGGTAAATTTTCGGGCATCAGCGGACTGCCCGATTCATCCGTCGGCATAAATATACGCGTCCACGTGCTGGCGTGTATCGGTCTCGTATCGTCGAATTGCCGTCCGAGGATATCGCCGGCTTGTTTGTTATAGAAAAGTACGTTCCCGTCCTGATCGACGATAAATACCGGGGTAGCGAGTTCCCGGGCAAACAGCATTGCATGTTTTATCCGACCTGATATTTCCTGTTCCACTGTTCCTCCGTTTGATTAATTATTGAATTCCCGCATCCCAGTTTACGATAAGAGTAACATAATCACGCTCCCCGGCCGTCGGTAAGGTAGAAAAGATGATCGTTTCACCGTCTGCCGAAACGTCAAAGGTTCTCGGCCCTACCATTCCAAGAGGAGTAAAAAGCGTATGCGTTTCTCCGACATCCACGCTATTATCCTGCAATCGTATCTCTACCGCCGTAAAATTTCTCCCCTCATCCAGATACACGATCTCCCTGCCGTTTTTTGTCCATACCGGTTTCCCCCCTCCCCCCGTCGATACCTGCCATTGACGTCCGGGTCCGGGAAACGGTCGCACATATATTTCCGGCCTCCCGGTTTCATTCGATTCATACGCAATCCATTTTCCGTCGGGAGAAAAAGCAGGATACATATTGGTAAACTGCGTTTGTACGACCGGGAACGGTTCCTCATTCTCATCAAGCGGGATAGCCCAAATGTCGGTAGTCTCTCCTCGTTCACCGGTCTTGGATACTGCGATATATCTCCCGTCCGGTGACCAGGATTTCGGTAGAACAGAGCTATCGCTCTGATAGACAATTCTTTTTTCATCACGGTCGAATAACGAGTTTATTCTTATTCCGAAGGTATTACCGGATTGTTCCAGAAATGCAAGGTAATTGCCGTCAGGCGACCAAATCGGATAATTATGGAAAGGTTCTTCGTATGTTAGCCGAGTGCTTACGTTTCGTTCGATATCAATCCACCATATGTCGTTTGTCCTTCGCGGAGGATCCAGTACATTAACGGCAATTTTACTTCCATCCGGAGAAAACCGGGGGGCTCCGTATGGCTTGGGATCTCCGGCACTTTTCAGAATATCTCCGGTTCTGCTGCTTATATTGATAGCTGCGCCACCAACGAACTCGCCTGAATGATACGCGAGAATACCGTTTTGAGATGCCGAGAATCCGGCATTTGACATTGCTGGGGAAAACTCAATTACCGGACTCGCAACCTGAACCGGATCGCCGGTAAGCTCTAACCGACGTGAATCGAACGGTTGAGCGTACAATGTACTTTCTCTGACAAAAAGGAGATATCCCGGGACATAGATCGCCTGTGATAAATTCCTGAAGAGCAGTTTTTTCATATCCGATTTTGTTGAACCGACATAGACTGCGTCGTTTACCGGATCGGCGGTGGCTATAAAATATAAAAAGTGCGTGCCGTCCGGAAGAAAGTGCGGCCACCGGTGT
>PWJF01000388.1 GCA_003560935.1 Ignavibacteriales bacterium | reverse complement strand
TATCATCCATTCATCCATTCATGCAATCATGCATTCATGCAATCATGCATCCCCTCATCCCACCCTCCCGAACCGGTAAAAAACGCATTTCCGGCATATTTGTGCAATTTTTGAATTAGTTGGGTAATGTAACATCTACACTTTTCACAAAGTAAAAATTACCTAAGGGTAATAAATTCCGCATATTTTCCGGATTCTGTCATACGTGATGCCATCCAGAGTTCTTATCTGTAGTGAAAAATCGCCAATTTAATCTCATTTTGTGATTTGTGTCACACCCGCCGTCGCTCTGGCACGCGCTTTGTAACTTATATGTTCCGGGTTACGGGTTTTGAGTTTTGTGTCGAAAAAGAACCTAAGTAATGCTACCGAAAAGTTTAGCAACAATAAACACAAAACAAAAAACACGAAACACGTAACAAAAATCACTAAACAACCCAAACCATAAACAACACAAAAGGAGTTATATTATGGGTCAGCAACAATTACTTCTCATTATCCTCGGTGTCATCATCGTGGGTATAGCGATTGCAGTCGGTCTGCAGTTGTTCCAGGCAGGTTCCATCGGCGCGAATTCTGATGCCGTCATTAACGACATCATGAATATAGCCGCTCACGCCGACCAATACAGGATACGTCCGAAAGCTATGGGCGGCGGTGGCGGTATATTCGACGGTTACCAGATACCTGTAAGGTTGGTAACTACCGGGAACGGGATTTATGAAGTCGTAAGCGCGGTGGGAGCCGTGGTTACACTTACGGGAGTATCCGTTTCCTATGATGCTTCATGGACATTGATTTATAACGTTGATGCTACAGATGATGCATCCCGATACACTTGGACCCCTACCGGTCTGTTTGAATTTGCAGGATCATAAGGATAAAATAAAATGGGGAGATAGTACAAAATCAACTATCTCCCCTTTATTATCGTAAAATTTTTACTTATCAAGAAATTTTAAATAAAATACTATGGGACAGCAGCAATTACTGATACTTATGTTAGGCGCTATCATCGTCGGTATTGCTATTGCTGCTGGTTTATTGACCTTTCAGGCAAGCTCGGTAAATAGCGCCAGGGATGCGTTGATAAACGATATAAATGTGCTCGCGTCGAACGCCCAGCAATATTACCTGCGTCCTGAATCATTAGCCGGAGGGGGCGGCTCTTTTGTAGGATATAGAATTCCCGAAAGATTGCGTGAAAATGGTAATGGAACGTATTCAGTTGGTGAGGGGAGTGATCAGTCCTTGACATTAGAGGGAGTGTCCGCGCTTTATCCGGATATTATCGTAAAATTAACTTTGGGGTTTGCAGACGACGGCTGGAATTATGAGTGGGATTGGGAACATGAGGGGCTGTGAGGTGAAAGGTTAGAGGTGATAGGTGAGAGATTTGATTACTGCTGATCTCTGACCTCTGATTTCTGACCTCCGGATCGAGGTATGTAAGAATTGTTTTTATTGGAAGTCACAAGTATTGTCGAAAATTACATGGCTGTTAAAAAAGTATTTCACGTTGTTATTCTTTTCATTATGATTGGTTGTGCTGTTGTTGTATTGGCGGGTATAAGAAGTGCGGACGAAAACCGGAAGGCAATTACTGCCGGGATCGATCGTATCGGATATCATGCCGTACTGCATGTCCGGGCAGGTAATGGTAAAGGAGGGAATGGAGTTTTCACTACCGCTAACGGAGGAACGGAATACCGGATCCCGCAGCAACTACAAAAAACCGATCATGCTTCTTATTCGGTTATTGATATTACCGATGAGTTTATTGTTGTTCGTGCTATTTCCAGGCTGTCTGCAGTCGGAGAGATAGTAGCGAGAATCGACCGTGAAGGGAGGGTTGAGATGTTGTGAGGCAGGGAGTGATGAGTGACGAGTAACGAGTAACGGGTGAGGGGTAGGTATAAAATAGTGGTATTAAAAGTATTTTTTGGGGGAACATTTTTAAATGAAACAAAATTCGGTGATAAATTAAGCTGACCTCTGACTTCCGACTTCTGATCTCTAATCGAAACAAGAGGTCAGACGTCAAAGGTCAGAAGTCAGCACTTAAATAGAAACGGTCTTATGACTACAAAATTCCGCTCCATCGGTTTCGTGAATTTCACTCTAAATAAATAATATCTGGGGGAGAAGCCGGTGGGGCGGTCTGTTTTTTGCGGAGAAGGAAGCGTGGGGGATAGGAAGCGGGGATGTATGAATGGATGCCTGCCCGCCGCAGCGCTCTGTCGTCAACCTTGGCGTAGGCGGGATTGGTTGTGGGGGGATGTGTAGAGTTTCTTGATTTCCGGTTATATTCTTTTAATCACGGCACGAAAGTTGCACATTATTGTGATGGCAATCATATTTATAGTTGTAAAAACTGGCTAATATTGGACAGAAGTCAGAGATCAGAGGGTCGGAGAAATGATTATGTTAATCTGTAATCCAAAACTACAGTAATTAAAGAGAGAGTATAACATGGCAGAATACAGAATCGAAGGAATGAGCGTTGCCGGTAACAGACCGGTATCTGGTGTTATTAATGCCTCCACATACACCGACGCGAAAAAGCGTGCCGTTCAGATCGCGGCAGCAAAAAAGTTTAGGCTCAAAGGGGTACGGCAGCGGTCGACGTATATTTACCGCGTGCGGCGGGGCAGCGAAAAACCGATCGATGGCGAACAGAAAGCATTCACCAAGCAGGAAGTGGAAGAAGCATTAAAGAAGATGGGATTGCAGGTGGTGTATGTCCGTAAGAAGCTGTTCGACTTCAAACCGAAACCGCCGATGACCGATATCGTTACTTTTGTACGCGTCAGCGCAGATCTGATCCGTCAGAAACTGCCGTACAATGAAGTGCTGCAGATGATGGTAAACGACATCACCAACAATACGCTGCGCGAGACGGTGCGTGATATCAACCTTGAACTTAAACAGGGTAAAGACAGCGAACAGGTATATCAGAAGCACGAGAAAATATTCGGGCGTTTTACCGCGCACATGCTTGGCCTGGCGTCAAAATCCGGTAACATGGCGGAGATATATGACAACACCGCAAAGTTTCTCGAGCGGCAGATGCAGTTTCGGAAAGACTTAAAGAGTGCGTTGATAATGCCGGCGGTAACCGTTGTGGCTACAATTGGGGCGCTTCTCTATTTTATCTTGTATATTTTCCCCACAACCGCTCAATTATTCGTTCAGATGCAGATCGAACTGCCGCCTATTACGGCGGGAACGCTTGCCTTGAGTGATTTTATCATTGCGAATGCCTGGTGGATGTTCCTGATGGTCCTTATTCCGGTCCTTCTTTCGCTGCGTTTCTTCACAACGGAGAAAGGAAGATTTGTCCGTGATAAGTATATCTGGAAGATACCTGTGGTCGGGTCGCTGCTTCATAAAACAAACATAGAGATCTTCTGCCGTGTTTTCAATGCACTGTATACCGGTTCGGGTGAGAATATCGATGTCATCCGGCTTGCGGCGGACGCATGCGGTAACAAGTATATGGAACACCAGATTAAAACCGTGGCGATACCGCTGATGGTGGAAAAAGGCGCGGGGATCACCGAGGCATTCGAAGCGAGCGAAGTATTTACCAAAACGGCAATATCGCGTTTCCATACCGGCGCCGAGACCGGGTCGGTGAAACAGAGCGCCCAGCAGGTTGCCGATTACTATGAAAAAGAGACGACCTATAAAATGAGAGCGGCGATCGATATGATCCAGGTCGCTATAGCGATATTTATCATGCTTGTGCTTATTTATATTACGGTCGCATCAGCCGAAACTGCTATCATTCGTCCGAAGAATCCGATGATGGGAGGAATGCTGGAGAACGTGCTATCGTGGTTCGGATGATTTCAGAGATGAGAGAAGAGAAGGTGCGTCACACGATTTAACGTAGTCAATAGACAATAAACAATAGATATTAAACAGTAATTAATTCACATGACTTACTTCGACATATCGGATAAAATCGGCTACACGCTGCTGAGCAAGGGGATAATCGATTTTGAGACGCTGGAGAAAGCAATTAAAGTTCGTGAAACCGATGACGGAAAATATAAGCGGAATCTCGGACAGATACTTGTCAACGAGTTTCAGTTAGACCACGATCTCATCTTTCGTGAGGTGGCGAGTTTGTATGCATTCCGTGAGGTGCGGCTCAACGAAGAGAATGTCGACGAGGGGCGTGTAAAGTTCATACGCAAGTTTGTCGAGGGGATGCCCGACAGCGTGCGCGATCTGATGATCAAGACCAAAGTGCTCCCGCTCCGGTTTGACGAGAAACAGAGCGATAAGCTGATACTTATCACAGCCGATCCGACCGATCGTAACATTCCCACAATCGCACGTCACTTCGGCGTCAAGAAATACGAAATTTGTTATACCCGCGTCAAAGATATACAGGGACTTGTCGACCAGCTCCTGCCCAGGAAGAATGAATTCCTCAAGATGCTTGAGGAGAGCGGCATCCAGCTTGAAGAGGACGGCCAGCGCGACGACGGACTGAACGAAGAGGAACTCGAAGCCGAGATCAACAAGAGCGCACTTATCAATTTAATCGAAGGTGCGCTGGTCGAAGCTGTCCGAAAAGACGCAAGCGATATTCATATTATACCCAAGCGCGGGAGACGGTCCGAATTTCATTTCCGCATCGACGGCGATTTGCGGTTATGGCATGTACAGGAAAACACCATGCCCGAAGCAATTGCCGCGGTCGTGAAGGATAGATCGAAAAATATCGACCGGTTTGAACGCGAGACAACACAGGACGGTTTTATCGAGAGAAATATCGACGGGCATAACATCCGCTTCCGTGTCAGTATCATGCCGATCGTCGCGACCGAGTTCATGCACAAACACGAGAGCATTGTCATTCGAGTGCTCGACGACCGGAAGGTGATCACCGATATCGAGAAACTCGGTTTGACGGGACCGGCAAAAGACAATTTCTACAAAGCCATCTCGCAGCCGCAGGGTATAGTGATCCTTACCGGTCCGACAGGTTCCGGTAAGAGTACCACTTTGATAGCCGCGCTGCATCAGGTGATCGATCCGACGGTAAACGTTCTGACGGTTGAAGATCCGGTTGAGTACATTATTCACGGTGCGCGGCAGTTGAAGTTAGGGCATAAGATGTCGTTCGAGCAGGCGCTGCGCGGTATTCTCCGTCACGACCCCGATATCGTGCTGGTAGGTGAGATGCGCGACAAGATAACCGCAGAGACCGCAATCAAGCTTGCAAACACCGGGCACTTAACATTCTCAACGCTTCATACGAACGACGCTCCGAGCGCGGTTGCGCGGTTATTTAAAATGGGTATCGAACCGTTTCTTATTGCATATGCAATTAATATTATCGTAGCGCAGCGTTTGCTTCGTACGTTGTGTAACAATTGTAAGAAACCGATAAAAGAAAAAGAATGGGACGTGTACCTGAAATTCGGATTCACCGAACAGGAGATGAAAGAAAGTACCATATTCGAACCGGTCGGCTGCAAGAAATGCGGCGGCGGGTATAAAGGACGGGCTGCCATACATGAAGCACTTTTATTTACAAAAGAGATAAAGCAATCGATCATCAACGCAAAATCGGATATAGACGAGAACGCTATACGTGATTTGGCTACCAAGCAGGGAATGTGGACGCTGCGGCGGTCGGGTATGGAACGAATAAAGCGGGGCGAGACGAGTCTGGAAGAAGTGATCGCGACGACGGTTGAGGATTAGTGTAGCCCGGCTCGCTGAGCCGGGTGGTGGCAGCTCGTAGAAAGTTTTGTAAATGCACCATGAGACGGGACGGCGTCCCGTCCTACACATTAACCGTGCGTTTTGTAGAAACTACACTGATACAGGTGCCGATGGTTACAAATAACATAATGAGTAATAAAAACCAAACGATTTTGTGACTATACTCACGGCACGGTTTTTGTAATTAGTTATATTTCAGGAACTTATAGAAATTATGAACGGGGTTGAAAAATGAGTACAGGCCAAACACTGCTCACGTTGGGAGCGTTGCTGATACTGACAACTATCATGCTTAATTTTTATCGTATATTCGGCAGTAGCTGGGATACGCTGGACGGCGCGCAGCTCGGTATCGATGCAACCACGATCGCAACGTCATATATGGAAGTTGCGAACGGACTTGTAATTGATGAAGCCGTTCTTGATTCAAATCTGATCGTTGAAGAGGATAAAGAGATGTATGAGTATTTCAAAGAGTACTGGGAGTTCGGACCGCCGGAAGGAGTGACAGATATCAGCGAGTTTTTTGCATTCGATCATTTCCACGGAGTACGTGATACGACAACCGTAACGGGTCTCGGTACGTATGTAACTGAGTTTGAGGTGTACTATGTTTCACCAATTAATGTTCAACTACCGGTATATGTTATGCAAACCTATGCCAAACGAATGGATATGAAGATCTGGCGACTTGATCCGCCGCCGCCGGCGAATGCCGGAGTCGATACGGTACAAATGTGGACCGTGATGGGATATTTTAATTATCAGTGATATTTTAATTGTTGCATGGTAGAAGGAGAAAATTATGCCGGCATTGCTTGATGTAATAATTTCAATGATCCTGGGGTTTACCATAATCCTGATCATTATCAACGCCAACGTCATTGTATCCGAGGGATGGTTTATGTACAACGGCGAGATGATGGTGCAGCAAATGCTCATATCAACGGCCACGCTTCTGGAGGGTGAATTACGGAATATGGGATTCGGCGTCGAAAAGGACCAGACGACAAGCAGCGGAATTATATTGTTCGCGGACTCCACCAGGCTTAGATTCGCCACTGATTTAGGTCGCGACGGAACAATTAATGAAGTTGAATACAGATTGGGCGATACGACGGATGTATCGTACCAGAACGTGATGATCCGCCCGCTTTACCGGTCCGTCGATAACGGCGATGAATATGTTATAGGCATGGTCACGGAATTCACGATGCGGTTCTTTAATAGAGAGGGTGAAAAACTGACCGTCCCCATGACCAGCCCGGGCAATGTTTACCTGATAGAGATTCAAATGGAGGTCCAGTATCCTCATGCTCTGTATCGCGATCCGTGGGATATAACGGAGGATCAACCGGACGCCTTTTATGCGACGTCGCGGTGGCGTCAGACCCGTTTGAGTTCAAAAAACTTTCAAACACGATAAATCCAGGGGGATACGTTATGGCTGGCAAAGGTTCATTATTACTTGTTATAGGGTTTGGTGTTATTATGATGTATATGATTAGCAACCTTACCGCTCTCGGTACGCGTGCGACCGAGCATATGTCGTGGTATAATAATGCAACGGCATCAAAAAATCTGGCATCGATCGGCACAAACGCGGGTCTTGCCAGACTCAGGGAGTTTCCCACTGACCGGGGTGATTTGATTAACTCTCCCCAGACTATAGATAACGGTCCGTACAGCGGCGGAAGTTTTCACGTAACTGCGGAGAACCAACCGAACGGATTTGTACTCATGCGAACCACATCAAGATTTCCCGTCTCGGTCTTTCAAACATTACGGGATACGGTCGAGATATATATGCTGCCGATAGGAGAAAATGAGTACAGGATGTTCGGATGGATAACTGATA